>JALURH010000076.1 GCA_027017025.1 Thermofilaceae archaeon | reverse complement strand
ACCGATATGTTTTTGGAGAAATAAAAGTTATAAGGATCGGTTCCCCAAAAACCTATAGGTGACAGCCCCGGTCGTCTAGCCCGGTCAAGCCAGCACGGGTGCTGAAAGGATATCGGCCTCTCGAGCTAGAAGCCTAGGAGAAAGCCGAAGAACCCGGGTTCAAATCCCGGCCGGGGCACCATTTTCTGGTCTTTACTGGTCAGTATCCTTCCTTTAATACAAATATTCCTTTATGTGTTATATTTACCTGTGTTTGTAGTAAGGTTACGTATCCAAAGTAGATTAGTTTTATAGCTATTTTTTCTCCCTCCTTATAGAGCCGGTTTGCTCCCTCAAGATATGCCTTCAGACTCATTGTTCCACCTGTTTCCAGCAGTTCTTCCAGTATTCCTCTAGCCTCTTCACTTTTTTCCTGAAATATTTCCTTCAGTAGGTCTATTGGGCGATCTGGTACTACAGTATTAGAGATATACTCGCTTACTGTGTCCATTATTTCCTTGAAATCTTCTGAATATTTGAGTGATAAATGTAGGTTTTTCAGGGTTTCTCGTGGTGTAAGAAGCTGCCGTGCGGCTATAAGTCCCCTTATACCTGAGAAAAACACTTTTCTTGAGGGAATATGTCTCGAAGGATTTATTAGATAGAGTTTTTTTGTTCCAGTAGCTGCTAGGAGGTCTATCAATATCTGTAAATAACCCGTGTTTATATTTGTAGAATCTATGCAGACCTGAGGGTGCCCTATCGCTGATAGTGTTGAAGTATGGGGAGCAAATGGTAGAAGTTTCGCACATTTTTTATTAGGAGTTACGGATACGTATTGGGCTAGCCAGAATAGTTGCCTCCATTCAGTAGGTGATACTGCCGCAGCTTTATGTATAGTGTACGGCCCATTTACCAATTTAAGTAGATATGCAAGCTTGCTAGGGTCTTCAATTATTTTGTCATGTTTTAGTGCATACGCTAGCAGCCATTCTGGAGAAATTGTACAGGGTTTCTCGTTACATCTTGGTGTTATGATAAAGGCTTTTCCTGCTTGCTTCCAGTCACCATATATTACCTCTATCTCCACGAGTTATACTTTCCCTCGGGATAATTTATCCATATTTGTTACACTGGCCTTATATCGCTTACTTCTCCTCCCTTCTGTTTATGTATGGGTACTGGTATAGCTGGTGGAAGACCTAGTTCTCTAGTTAGCAATGCTGCTTCGAAGAGTGCATGAGAAGTTACAAATTGTACTAGACTAGGTTGTATTTTACCAGTTTTAATGCTATTATTAATCTCCCGTAACTTCTCTTGTTTATCTGAGATAAGTAATCTCCCTTTCAGCACTATTGTTATTACTGGAGGGGATGTAGAGACTGTGACAGCGAAACTTATAGCCATTTCTCCTTCCTTCACTGTTATCTGTTTTGAAGCAGGAAATGTTACCTGCACATTTATCCCTAGTTGCCCCGTGGTTTCTGACGCCACTCTTTCAGCATGGATATAATCATACACTATACTTAACCGCATAGTTTACTTATGTGAATTGTTACTTATATTCGTGGTTGAAGGAGCTATCGCAGGTAACCCCGGAGATAAAAAGCTTCTCCTAGGTAATGAGGCTATAGCTAGAGGCGCTTTGGAGGCTGGCATCTCTATTGCTTCCTCTTATCCAGGAACCCCCTCGACTGAGATCTTAGAGTCCTTGATTGATGTAGCTGAACAATATGGAATATACGTTGAATGGAGTACAAATGAGAAAGTTGCTCTTGAAGTAGGTATAGGTGCATCGATGTCTGGCCTTAGGGCACTTGTAACTATGAAGCACGTAGGTGTGAATGTTGCTGCCGATGCTTTGATGAGCCTTGGATATACTGGAGTTATTGGCGGTTTGATTCTAGTGTCAGCTGATGATCCAGGGGCGTTTAGTAGTCAGAATGAGCAGGATAATAGGATTTACGGTATTCATAGCTATATACCTGTTTTCGAGCCCTCCGAGCCACAGGAAGCTAAGAATATGGTGGTGGATCTCTACGATTTATCGGAGAAGTATTCATCGGCAATAATACTACGCTCGACTACACGTCTGTCACATACTAGAGGAGTAGTTATTCTTGGGGAAATTAGGAGAGGTAAGAGCAATGGTTTATTTAATAGGAAACCGAGAAGGTGGACTCTTCTACCGCCCCATAATAAGAATTTACATCGCGAGGCTGTTGAGAGGATAGAGAAGTTATCTGAGGAACTGCATTCCTTCAGATACAATTTTCTCAAGAGGGGGGAGGATAATTTAGCTATAGTTTCAGGGGGTGTTGCTTACACATATGTTGCTGAATCTATAAAGAAACTTGGGTTAAAGCCCCATATACTTAAGCTTGCATCAACTTATCCGCTACCAAGAAAACTTATCCGAGAACTTTTTGATTTAAACCCGGATAAAATAGTTATAGTGGAGGAGCTTGAACCTATAATTGAGCACCAACTTAAAGTTTTAGCCTTTGATGAAAGATTTGATGGTGAAATTGTCGGGAAAGAAATTTTTCCTAGAATAGATGAATTGACCACGCTTAAGGTTATGGAAGGATTATCTAGAGTTCTCAAATTAGAGATAAATTTACCCACCCCCTTAAATCCTAGTCTAAACATACCTCCTCGTCCCCCAACTTTTTGCCCAGGTTGTGGCCATAGATCAGTGTATTTTGCAGTTAAATTAGCTGTCAAGAGATTACGTGTTGATGCAATATTCCCCAACGATATAGGTTGTTATACTCTGGGATTTTTCTCTCCTTTCGTTATGGCTGATCTGTCGTGGTCCATGGGTTCTTCTATAGGTATAGGTTCTGGTATAGCTAGGTTTAGTAAAAAAAGACCCGTGATCGCCTTTATAGGTGATTCAACATTCTTTCATGCAGGCATTCCGGCACTACTAAACGCTGTGTACAACTCTTACCCGTTAGTAATTGTAGTTATGGATAATCTAGTTACAGCTATGACTGGACATCAACCCCATCCAGGGAGTGGAGCTGGAGCCTTAGGTGATCCTAGGAAGAGAATAAGTATAGAGGACATTGTAAAGGCTTCTGGAATAGAGTTTGTTGAAGTTATTGATGCATATAACATCTCTATGATTAGATCGACTACGGAAAGAGCCATCAAATACGTCTCTGAGAAGAGTAAACCTGCTGTTATAGTTGCTAGGCGGCCTTGTGCATTGGTTTTCGCTAGACTTGCTAGGAGAGAGGGGAGGAAATTGGTTCCCTACTATATAGATCTAGACCGCTGCGTTAAATGCGGTATATGTGTAAATGATTTTGCATGCCCAGCTATAACTGTTTTCAATGATACCTATCAAATACAGGAGAACATCTGCATAGGATGTGGAGTATGTACTCAAATATGTCCAGCTAAGGCTATAAAGAGAATTAAAGGGTGAGAATAATGGGAGATATTGTTCTTGCAGGTGTTGGTGGACAAGGACTAATTACTCTAGGCAGAGTGGTTGGTGAAGCATTAATGCTTGGAGGATATGATGTGAAAATAGCTGAAGTCCACGGATTATCTCAGAGAGGGGGAGCAGTAATAGTGTATGTAAGATTCGACAGAGATCATGTATACGCTCCAACATTCTCCCAAGGTGAGGCTAATACTCTAGTCGCTCTCGAGATGATAGAGGCTGTTAGGAGAATAAATTTCTTATCTAAGGACGGCTTGTTAATTGCTAATGACTTGATTCTATCTCCACCAGCATCACCCATAACTGTAAGAAGAGAGGATATAGTTGAGGAGTTTAAGAAACTAGGCATAAAGTATTTTATAGTGGATGCTACCACAGAGGCTAATAAACTGGGTTTCCCCGCGGCAACTAATACAATCATGCTGGGAGTACTGCTAGGTCTAAAACGTATACCAATCCCTCTATCATTAATTGATAAGGCTATTGAGAATATTTTTGATGGGGAAAAAATTGAAATTAATAAGACGGCTGTTAGGGCTGGTGTTAAATTAAGTAAAGTAGCCCCAGAGGAATTCCACAAATAGCCTAGGATATCTCAGTAAAGTCCTTAATCCAGCTTTAACTATTATGCTTCTCTGAAAATCCATATCACCCTCTCTACTAACTATGTCTTCGATACCTTCTTTCTTCGCAATTAGGAATACTTCATCAAGTTCTTCATCACTCAGCTTATATAAGATCCTCCTGAATGCTTTTTGAAATCTTATCTCTCTCCCCATCCTCCTGCTCCATACATACTCATACCTGTAAATATCTCCCTCTATGATAGCATCAGAAAGAATCTTGGAAGCCATCGATAAGTATACTATACCTCCACCAGTAGTGGGCTTTGTTTGACCAGCTGAATCACCAACCAAAGCTACTGTGCCGTCAACCATTTTTTCTACATATCCTCCAGTTATTACGGCTCCTCCCATAACTCTTAATACACTGTACTCCCCAATAAGAGAGTTAATTATTTTATCTTTTTCAAGTATATATTTTAACTTAGCTAATGTATTACTTTTCGAGGCTAATCCGATTCTAACTATTTTATCATCAATTGGTATAATCCATGTGAAGAAATCCTTCGAATATCTCTCTCCAATAAATATCTTAACATAGTTTAAATCGATATTTTTCGATATTCTTATATCAAATTGAAGAGCAGGTAGCTTACCTCTAATTTCACTTAGATCTAGGTTCAATATGCTAGGTCTTTTTATACCCGACGCAACTATAGTATACTCTCCCTTTATTTTTTTCCCATCTAATAGGACACCGTCCTTAGCTACTGCAGTTATCTTTGATGAAAAGTTTATTTCTGCACCTAAGGAGAGAACTTTTTCAGCTAATAATTCTTCCAGAAAAACTCTATCCACAACAGCTGCAACTGGTTCCTTCCTCTGAATATTTAAAACTATTCCTCCTGGAGAAAAAATTTCTGCTCCCTTGATCACATTTAGTGAAAGATTTTTTCTCCAAGATTTTATCCTTACATCTCCTTCTAATCCCTTTATACTAATAAGCCCAGCACAATGTTGTGGCAACCCTGGTTTGGGGTGCTCTTCATAAATCATTATTTTCCCAGGGTACTTATTCTCTAATAAGAAACGAGCTGTTTGGAGGCCAGCTGGTCCCCCACCAACTATTATTATATCCTCCAA
>JALURH010000075.1:1153-14417 GCA_027017025.1 Thermofilaceae archaeon | reverse complement strand
GAAGCAGCTACCTCTTTCCACGCCTCGAGGTATTGTAGGAGCAGTGCCTTGGGGTCAAGTTTTGCAGCAGCCTCATTGATAGTGTTGAGAGCTTGAGCTATACCCTCTGCTCTAAGTATAGCAGCCCTCTTCTCACCCTCAGCTTTAAGTATGGCTGACTCCTTTTCGCCTTCAGCTACTCTTATCAAGGATTCACGCTTACCTTCCGCTTCCAGGATCATAGCTCTCCTCGTTCTCTCAGCACTAATCTGTTTAACCATAGCATCCTGAACCTCCCTAGGCGGCATGATTTCGCGTATTTCAACAGCTGTTACCTTTACCCCCCATCTCTGTGTTACTTCGTCTAGCTTCTCCCTTAGAACATTGTTTATGTATTCCCTCCTGGCTAAGACAGCGTCAAGTTCGATATCCCCGACCACGGCTCTCAGCGTAGTGGTAGCTATACCTATAGCTGCTCCCTCAAAATCCTGTACAGCTAAAATAGATTTCTCCGGATCTATCACCTTAAAATATATGAGGAAATCTATGTCTACTGGAGCGTTGTCTTGAGTTATACAGGTTTGTCTAGTAACTTCTAGGTAGCGCTCCCTAAGGTCAACTCTAATACCTCTATCAATAAAGGGTATTAAGAAAACTACTCCCGGACCCCTGACACCTATGATTTTACCAAGCCTTAATACAACTACTCTCTCGAATTGTGGCACTATCTTTATCGCAGAAGCGAGGAGTAGTACTAGGAATAGGAGAACGAGGCCATAGAGTATTATTAACGGCTCTAACTGTAGTGAAACGAACATCGCTTCTTTTACTTCTATTATCATCAAAGCATATAAGTGGTTAGTAACTATTTTACTTTTTTAACAACTAGAATCAACCCCTCTATATTTTTTACCTCAATTTCCTCTCCCTCCTCTATATCCTCATCAGATATAGCTGTCCATTCCTCTCCAGAAACATATACTACGCCCCTCCTCCCCCTCACTATCTTCGTTTTAGCATACCCCCTAGCACCTATCAACTCCTCCCTAAGAGATTTCGTCTTCATTCTAGCTGCTTGAGCCGCTTTAAAGGCTATGTAAGCTAGGATACTAGTAGTAATTAGTAATGGAGGGATAAGTAATATGGTATTGATTCCCAGGCTTTTATACGGCTGACTTGTGTAGGCTAGGTATGAAGCTAGGAGTATAATAACTACCCCAATTAACCCAAATCCCTGGAAACCAGCTTTAACTATCTCTACAGCTAGGAGCATAGATCCCGCTATAAAGAGTGTTAAAGCCAAGAGGTCTAAGCCAACGATACCCGCACCGTAGAGTGATAACACTATGATAATTAAGCCCCCTATACCCCAGCCCTGGAAACCTGTAGCAGCTAACTCAGCTATTATGAGTATTATACCCATAAGTAACATTAAACCGATTACCAATGGCTCAGACACTAAAGCTACTAAGTCGTCTATTACATTCCTCTCAATAACCACTATACTGGCACCCTGTAGACCTTCTTTCTCTAAAACTTCACCTAGGTTTGATGCAATACCGTCAGCTACACCCACCTCATAGGCCTCCTCGGCTGTTAAAGCCTTATTTAGGGTAACGAACTCTCTAACAATAGTTACCCTTTGGTCTCCTCTACCCCATTTTTTTTCAGCTAAACCAGCTATCCATGCAGCAGTAAAGTTTACAACCTTGGGGTCAGGTGGCCTAGGCTCAGCTGAACCTATAGCACTACCGGGACTCATGTATAGTTTATCACATGTTATTGCTATGAATGCTCCAGCCGAGGCAGCGATACCCCCTGGTGGGACCCAAGCTACTACTCTTACCTTAGCCGATGAAATATAATCTATTATCCTCCTAAGGGGATCGAGATATCCACCGGGAGTATTTAGCTCAATTATAACGACTTCCGCCCCTATCTGTTTAGCAAAGTTGAGGCCTCTCCCTATATGTCTCTCCGTTCCAGCATCTATATCACTATTAACTCGAATAACTACTACCTTCGCATTATTTCTGGTAGATACTTGTAGCGTAAGGAAAACTATTATTAAAATAACCACAATTATAATAGCCCGTTTATTCATCTCCACGAATAAATGCTAAAACCTGAATAAATATGTGGTTACCCACATTGTATACTTTCGGTATTTAGCGGCTCACAGGAGGCGTCAGCACCCATTTTAGGCTTATGCTTTACTGAGGCTACATTAATTGCCGAGTTATCCTATATGAAATAGTCCCTAGGCTAGAGTTCGGCTACTTCATACCATCTTACAAGTTTTACAGCTAAGTAATCATTTAATCGAACAACGGTCTTTCTAGCGAAATCCATTGCTATAGGTAATAATGCTCTAGGAACCTTGAGACCCTTAACACCCTCTATATCTCCAGCAATAAGTTTTATATCAACCTCTCCAGCGGCTTCTGGCGGCCCATTATCGTATCCTATAATATGCATATTACTAGAGAAATACCATCTTGACTTAATTCTCCTAAAAACGTTTTTTTGAATATATATTCCAACTGCCTCATAATTACCCTCTACGTACTCCTTGCCTAGATACACTACAGCTTTGTTAATACTTCTATAACTTCTATAGGGTAGTTCAAGTTCAGATAACCAGTCTATAAGTCCCATAGCTACCTTAACATCACTTCCGGTTTTTGACAATTCTGTGAAGGTATTAGGAGGAATTCTAGCTACCGGTCTTTCAGTAAGAAATTCTATTCTCCTTTTAAGTCCTTTCCCCACAGCTACTATAGCCTCATAAGGTATCTCCCACCAATTACCGTATCTATCAAATAATTCATAGTCTCTGATATCTTCTAGCACTACACTTAAGTTCTCTTGAAAATGTATTCTAGCTAGAAGCTTAAAACCACTTTTTACCTCAGCCACTACAGCGATGCCCCAAGCCCCAATTGATGAAAGATTACCTGGTAATACTATTAGAACAATCCCTGCTTCTACATCTTTTGGAGAAACTCTACCTAAACCCAGTAATGCAGCAGCCTTCAGTAACGATAATTGTGGTTGAACACTATGTTCAGCTATACTTCTCGCAGCTCTCTCATGTACATATATTGCATTTAGATAACTAGCTGCAACCTCAGCTGCTGTCCATCCTACAGTAATAAAAACACCCTCAGCCCAGTCATCTTGTATGTTAGTCCTCCTTACTCTTTCCCCCCGAGAATTATATACACGTATAGGAGCTAATTTTTCATCCAGAATATAGATCCTAAATAGTTCTAAGTTCTCGTTAAATCTAGCAGCTATAGGTGTCCCCGGCACCTTTGTTCCTTCAGGAACATGTATTACCGTAGTGTAACTCATAGGGCTCATTGAATCTAAAATACCTTATTTCTCTTAAATATAGCTGAATACTCACTTTTTAAATGAATAAAATGCTGAAAAGGGATCAATAGTGCGAATCCTTATGCCTCTGAAACCTTCATTTTCTAGCAGAGATGCGAACTCAGATGTTTTAGGCATAGGTGATGCGCTCAGAAGAGTTAGGTATGGTTTTATTGCTGGATGTTCATCCAGTGGTAATATCCCAGCCAATACACCTTTTGGTTCAAGTATCTCAGCAGCTTTCTTAACGATAACCTTTGGATCAATTTTCCACGACGATGGAGACATAAATACAAGCAGCCTTACGGGTCTATCGATGTGATCAGAGATTTTCTCGATACTTGATTTAATAGGTATAATATTTAGCCCTGTCCTTAGCCTCCTCTCAAATATCATTTCCAGAAAAACTTCATCATCTTCAAACACGAGTGCTGGGTACTTAAATCTCAAAGCTATGTACTCAGAGGCAACCCCTGGTCCTCCGTAGAGGTCCACTATTACTTCTTCACGTCTCATCTTAGTTTTTTCAATGCTCCAAGAGATTAAATTAAGGTAAAAACTTGTCTCCATCAGTAATTCACAGAAAAGTCTTATTGGCTTTTTATTTCCTTCTACAATATCGTTAACTCGGGTAACGAGATAATTAAAGATTCTTTGAATTCGAGTTTCTTCATCACTAAGAACGCCTGTTTCCAGCAAATTTAATGCGCTCCTTAGAAGCCATGGAGAATATTCATCTATGAATCCTAGGACATTTTTAGATATACTGTCTTCATATCCTCTCAGCTTCATCCGTAACGCAGGGAAAGAGCTTGCTATAACTAGGGGGATACGTGATGCTACCTTCTCCCTCCTCATGTTACCACCTCAAAGAAGATGGCGTTTCGTCTCTCTAACGAAAGTATAGCTTCAGCTATAGCTAAAGCTACGTTAGGCGTTACACCTTCAAGTAACGTTGATATAACTAGAGGTGTTGAGAGAAGAGTTGATACGAGATCAGTACGGTAACGCGCTACAACCCTAGGCATGAATGCACCTATAATCTCTGCCTCAGGTTTCTGAGGCACGGTTTTAAGTATACTAGCACACGCTATTAGCATAAATATTTTATCAGCATAAGGTATTACTTGCCGCTCAAGGAGTAAGTCAAGAACCCTTAGGGAACTTATGATATCTTCTATCCGTAGGGGATATTCAATACTATCTATGCCAGCTACATATTTACTAATCCATTTTTGAGCTCTCCTAAACTCTAGCTCTTCTGGAATCTGCACTTCGAAAATAGTGTTTTTCCCCTCGATTTTTACGAGAGTCGCTATTCTTCCTCCCAGTGCATTCAAAATTATTCCTTGGTTCTTTAGAGTAAGCCTAAAGGCCTTCAAATGTTCAAAGGAATTAATAATTTCTTCAGAAAGTGTTATTTCCTCAGGCTTTCCATGTTCAGCTACTACTTCAAATACTCTTACTCCCCGCTCATTTCCATCTGCATCAACGTAGGTGATTACCGCATGGTCTGTATGTATGTTAACTATTCCAGTAATACCTATTGGGCTCCTCTTAGCGGAATTAATTATTTTCTCATCAATAGTGATAGATAGCTCCTTACCGCATCGAGGACAGATTGTCCTAATTATCTTGACGGACCTATTCCCACCCCCTCTTTAATTAAGTAAGTAAGTAGGTCTAGGAAAGGACGGTCAATATTGATGCCTAGTTTTGCTGAGACCTCGTAGTAATTCAAAAATTTTCGTTCCTTAGCGTACCTCTCTGCTATATCTCTTGGAACAACCCGGAACTCTTCTATATCTATTTTGTTACCAACGAGTACTCTTGGAATATCCCCTACAATACTAAGTGATATTTTAAGCCACTCATCTAATTTCTCAAATGTTTCTTCTCTAGTAACATCGAATACGAATATTAGAGCTTTTGTTCCCCTAAGAAATGTGGGTGCTAGGAAACGGAATCTTGTCTCGCCACCTAAATCCCATATAGCTAACATATATTCATTGGATCCAAGGTTTATCTTCTTGAAGAAATGTTGTATACCCACGGTAATTCTTTCAGCCTTCTTAAATTCAGATTGGGTAAATCTTCTAGCTATGCTTGTTTTCCCCACACCTCCTTCTCCACAAAGACTCATCTTTATTATGTTCCTACGTATCAATTTGATCTCCTGGAAGAAATCTTTTACTAGAAAAAATGTAGCATAAAAAAATAAAATAATTACTATTGGTATAAGTGATGTTTTTGATGTGATTGTTCCACGAATAATAATATATGTAGTATTGATATAAGTAGTATAAAATTACTTGACAAATATTATATTTAAACACCTTTATTCTCTAACCACTCTCTAATACGGTTAATACCTCTTGTTATTTGGTTCTTATCTACTGCGTAGGAAAACCTTAGGTGTCCTTTACCACCTTCGTGGGGAAAGGCTGTCCCGGGTATTACTACAACTCCCTTCTCCTCTAATACACGGTCAGCAAGCTCTCTTTCGTCTCTGAGGCCAGCTTCCCTGATAGCCTCGGAGAAATCTGGGAAAACGTAGAAAGCTCCTTGGGGTTTCAATAGTTTCACGCCAGGTAGTTTTCTAAGTTCTTCGTAAATTAGGTTTCTCCTCACTTTAAACTCTTCAAGTATCGGCTTAAACCAGTCAAAACCTTCTCTTAATGCTGTTATAGCCGCTATTTGTACAAAGGTTACTGGACATGAATAGAGGTTATTGGCTACAGTACCTAGTCTAGGAATAATAGACTTATTTGTTATAGCGTAACCCAACCTCCATCCCGTCATCCCAAAGGTCTTCGAGAATCCATTCACGTAGTAAAGTATATTTCTCCATCCTTCATACATGAGGGAAGAATAGTGTTTCCCTTCATAGACGAAATAATCATAAATTTCGTCTGTGAGTACTATTATCCCCCTTTCCTCCGCTATCGAAAGTATCTCTCTAACCTCCTTCTCCTCTAAAGTAGTACCAATGGGATTCTCTGGATAGTTAAGTATTATCATCCTAGTTTTATCACTGATTTTTTCTTCCACATTCTCTGGAAGCATTTTATATTTATTCTCGGCACTTAGCCTAACGTATACTGGCTTTGCACCCACAAATTTGACAACTGAATCATAGTGGGGATATCCCGGATCAGGTAGTATAACTTCATCCCCAGGCCGAACTAAGGAGATTATTCCAATAAAAACAGCAGCTTTGGCTCCAACAGTTATGAGAACTTCTTCAGGTTTCACATCAATCCTGAAGCGCTCATTAATATACTCCGCTATAGCCTCACGTAGTTCGGGAAGACCAGTGCTGGGTCCATATCCATTGTATCCTTCATCCATAGCCTTTTTAGCTGCCTCTATGATATGTTCTGGTGGCTGGAAATCTGGCTGCCCTATGCCAAAAGATATTATATCCATACCCCTTCTTTTTAGTTCTAAACCTCTAGCTAGGTATACGAATGCTTCCTCAGCACCCAATCTCATAACCGAATCCGAGAAAAACCATACGGACATTTATTCACCGAGAATATAATATATTTACATAAGTTAATAGTTTCCATCAAACTAGTTGGGAAACCATTGATTATAGCTGCGTAGTAAGGTATCCTAACACGGTATTTACCCAGGTATTACGGATTATTGTCAATTGATGATTATACAATAACCTAGCTATATGAAATAAACTGGTGGTTAGGACGGAGAAAATATTAACATTAGGAGATTTCCTAAAAAGATATAAAGGTAGAGGATTCAAGGTTCTCAGAGTTACAGCACCTCCCCCAGCCATCGTTGTAAAAGTTGGTGGAGAAAAATTACTAGTAAGAGTAAAATAATCTAAAAATCATATTTTTATTGTGAAAATTGGACGAGATATCGAGGTCCTTCTCAGAAAACTCATACTAGGCTATACAACGTACTTCTCATATGATGTTTTAAACTCCGAGGGGAGAAAGATATTCGAGGAAATGGCTAGAATGTTGATTGATGAGCATCCTGAGATAAAACCTTCGGTTAAAAGAGTAAGGAGAAAACCTACATTTGAAAATATAGTTAGACTTGCCTCACGCGTACTTGGTGAAAAGGAGGTAGAAGAGTTAACGAGACTTTTGTGGCAGGGTCCCTATAAATATGGGTTAGAAAAACTACTCTAGTCTACATAAATTAAGTTGGGTGTCACTGGATATTTATTTAAGATTTATCTCTAATAGTCCTTCCAGCTCAAAGTAGAGTATTTCAGCTTTTTCTAGCTTCATGTATTTTACTCCATCTTCCTCTATTATGTCGTAAGATAAGACAATTTTC
Source organism: Thermofilaceae archaeon (assembly GCA_027017025.1). GTDB lineage: Archaea > Thermoproteota > Thermoprotei > Thermofilales > Thermofilaceae > JALURH01. The sequence continues at coordinate 6,746 of JALURH010000075.1, read as the reverse complement.
ATTGGTGCCTCACTTATACCAGCTTTACCTATCTCCTCTATTAGCTTTGATGCAGCTTTTCTCCACTCCTGTGCACTTCTATTCTTATCTACTCCTTGTTCTTTAGCTAATCTCCCAATTACAGCGTAGAAAGCCCTCCTCAAATTATACATTGCACTCCTAGAACTAGGACTTATACCTGTTTGTATAGTGTTCTCCCTCGTTACCGCCCTCAAAACCCTTAGAGTTGTCCTTATGTTTCTACCTAGATGCTCAATATATATTCTAGAAATCTCAGGGAATTTACCTTCTTTAATCCCCTCCTCTATCCCTTTGAGTAAATCTTCCATCTGAGTTATTACTTCCTCCATGATCCCCACTGTATATAATTTCTCTATACACGTTAATTTTTTACGCTTATTCTTTATTAGTGCTAGAAAGAGAATCATATATTGTATTTTTTATTATGAGTAGAGCATCCTTAACTGTTCCATAACCTATATTAAGTTCTTTCGAAATCAATTTAGCATCTAACCCTTGCCTAGTTTTAGTCCTAATTTCCATCAAGACTTTATCCGGAATGGTTTTCGCAGAAATTCTTCTCCGCTTAACTGTTGCTACCACCCAAGTTTTCCCCACCCTATAGACATATTTATTGCGATGCTTAATTATCTCTAGTCTATCTCCTCTGTATACTATCTCTCCACCTTCTGTTACAGTAATCATATTATTACTCTTTAGGGTCCAGATAGCTGTCTTAAGAAGCTTAGAGGATACACCCAGTTCTTCCAGCAATTCCTGCTTATTGCATACTCCCCCCTTCTCCGATAGGATAGCTAGGAAGGGTAGAAGCCAAGGTTTTCTAGAAAGGACGTAGCTTACTTTACTCACATAATATATTTTTCATATTAAAAACCTTTAAAGCTAGCTACCCATTATCAATTCAGCATGCTATACGGATTGATTAAGAAATACTCTACTTTCGAGAATATTAGTGAACTAAGAATATATTGCTGCAGAGATTTTGGCTTATCTCCGGAACTACTTAAGTTGGTTAGAGAATCACCATTCAACTATGGCATAAGAAAAGGGCAACGTTTCTTCTCTTCCAGGGGAATATATGCCGACATTCAAAGATCAGATGAATTTGAAAATGAGATTAGTATTGTTTATGCAAACAATATCTTCTCCCGAGAAGATGTCGAAGAAGCATTTATCTCATGCTCCCTAATTTCTATTAGTGGTGAATGTAATAGATTTACAAGGTATTATAGGATTATAGAGGCATCCAATGGATTCTCTACTGAGGAACGCTCGAGGTTTAATTTATTTGAGTTAAGAGCGAAGACCACTTATTCACAACTGACTGGAATAGTATCGGAAATAGGTTCACCGTATATCGCTATTGGAGATGGTAAAATGGTTAAATGTTGCTTTAATATCAAAGACATTAAAATGCTGTTAACTATAGGTAAACTTCTCCTGGGAAATACAGTAAATACTAGTGAATACTATGTGAGATTCATTACTTCAGCACTAGGTAGGGATTTTGTGGAGAAAACCGGATCTCTTAAAAATAGCCTTAGAGGAGATGAATATATAGAAATAGTTGGAGAAGAATTTAGTATAAGTTCCAATTCTTGGAAATATATTGTTGGCAATCTTAGACTTAATATATTTATGGATTTGCTAAGTAAAGTTTTTCTATCGAATGCTACATAGATTATCTCTGTGTGTGGTATAATCGGAGTTGCCTCATTAAGGTATAATGTTGCATCTATAATTAAATCCGGTCTCGAGAAGCTTGAATATAGGGGTTATGACAGCGTAGGTATAGCCTCTATAGCTAGCAATACTATTCTCATCAAGAAGGGGAAAGGAAAGATCCACGAAGTTGAGACAAGATATGGATTATCTCGAGTTCCAGGCAGTATAGCTGTAGGACATACAAGATGGGCTACCCATGGTGCTCCTAGTGACGTAAATGCCCATCCCCATGCTGACTGTACTGGTAGAGTAGCTGTTGTCCATAACGGCATCATAGAGAACTATCTTGAGTTAAAGGAGAAACTTACCAATCTTGGACATGTTTTCAAGAGCGAAACCGACACGGAGGTTCTAGCGCACCTCATTGAAGAGTTTTTAAAAGAATTAAAGCCTTTTGAAGCATTCAGGAAAGCTATAAGCATGATTAGGGGAAGCTATGCTTTTGCTGTCCTGATATCCAATGAGCCAGAGAAAATATTTTTTGCACGTAAAGATTCTCCCCTAGTGATAGGTGTAGGTGAAGGAATGAATTTTATAGCATCGGATATCCCTGCGTTCCTGGAGCATACCCGACGTGTAATAGTAGTTCATGATGGGGAACTAGGATATATTACTCCTGTCGAAATATATTTAGAGAATAGTAAAGGTGAAAGGATAAATTATCTCGAGAGAATAATTGTTGTTGACTGGACACCAGATATGGCTAGAAAAGAGGGCTATCCTCATTTCATGATAAAGGAGATACATGAACAACCTAGAGCTATTAGAGACACTATTAGGGGAATCGACGAAAATTACGAGAAAGCAGTTGAATTAATGCTAGATTCAGAGAAAATATTTGTTACAGCTGCTGGCACAAGCTACCACGCCTCTCTGGTTTTCTCATTAATTATGAGTAAACTTGCAGGTAAATTAGTGATACCTTTCATTTCTAGCGAGTATCTATCCTATGCAAATAGCGCTGATGAAAACTCTCTGCTAATTGCTGTCTCACAGAGTGGTGAAACAATTGATACATTAATGGCTCTAAGAGAATTCAAGAAAAGAGGTGCACGAATTATTGCTCTTTCAAACATTATTGGCAGCGCTATACCGCGTGAAAGTACCCTAGCTATATATACTAGAGCTGGACCAGAGATTGGTGTAGCAGCCACCAAAACTTTTACTACACAAGTAACCGCTCTTACATGGCTTGCTATAAACTTCTCCGAAAAGAGGGGCGCCATTAATCAAATAGAGGCTAAATCGTTGTATAAAGTATTAAGAGATATCCCTGAGAAAACCGAGAGGATAATCTCAATGTACGAAGCCTGGGCTAGAAGTTTGGGTAGAGATTTTGCGAATAAAAACAATGCTTACTATCTGGGTAGAGGGATCTCGCTTCCCATAGCTATGGAGGGGGCACTTAAGATGAAAGAAATAGCATATATCCACGCAGAAGCTTACCCTGCAGGCGAAAGTAAGCATGGCCCCATAGCATTAATAGAAGAAAATTTCCCAGTTATTTTTGTATCAATTGAGGATAGATTGGAAAGAAGGCTTCTAGGTAATATAGAGGAGATGAAAGCTAGAGGAGCATATACGATAGGCGTTGTCCCAGAGAACTCTATACTTATATCTAAGCTCGACAACTATGTAGCAATGCCTAGAATAAGTGAGATATTCCTGCCTATACTTTCTATTATTCCTCTCCAATTACTTGCCTACTATACCGCTGTATCGAGAGGCTATGATCCCGATAAACCACGTAATCTCGCTAAAACTGTAACGGTGGAGTAGGGTATGAAAGCACTGGTATTAGCTGGGGGTCCGGGCAGAAGATTATTCCCTATATCGGAGGAATTTCCTAAGCCTCTTGTCAGAATAGCTGGAAAACCATTAGTTGATTATGTTATTGACTCATTAAGAGCCATAGGTATACACTCTATATCCGTTATTGTATCCAATAGGGAGGTAGCTGAACATATTATCTCGAGTTATGGTGTAGAAGTAGACGTTATTGAGCAGAGAGGAGATAGCATTGAAGATGCAATACTTTCTGCAAAAAACGTGTTTGAGCACGAAAAATACTTCTTAATGGCTTATGGGGATATTATAGCTCCAATCGAGATGTATAGAATTCTCCTCGAAACATATAATGCCTCTAGGCTACCTGTTTTCTCTGTTGTACCTCTAGAGGAGCAAGAAACCTATGGCGTAGCAGTAATCCGAGACGGAAAAATCCATAAGATCTATGAGAAACCCTTAGAGAAGGTCGAATCAGTATATGTCTTAGCTGGAGCATATATACTGCCCGGAGAAGTCTTTGAACTAGTAGATAAACAAAACTCACTTACAGAGGCCCTCAATACCTTAGTTTCGGCAGGAACTGTCCGGGCATCGCTTTGGACCGGGGATTGGGTGGATATAGGGTATCCATGGGACATTATCTCAGCTATATATGTAATATTCTCGAACCTTAAGACAAGTAATATAAGTACGAAAGCAAAGATCTCTCCAGAAGCAGTTATCGAAGGCCCAGTAATTATTGAGGAAAACGCTTTTATCGACCACTACGCCGTCATTAAGGGCCCAGCATATATAGGTAGAGAAGCATTTATAGGCAAAGGAGCGTTTATTAGGGAGTATAGTTGTGTGGAGGAGAAAGCTATCGTAGGAGCATTCTGTGAAATAAAGAGAACCAGCCTCCAACCCGAAGCTACGGTAGGTTCCTACACCTTGGTTACCGATAGTGTCCTCGGTTCAGGAGCCGTATTAGAGGCACGTGTAACTATATTAAATAAGTTGCCTGAAGATGTGAAGATAGCTAGGTTACCTCCATTACAGGGGATTCTACGTAGGTACAAGAAACTTGGCGCATATGTCGCACCTTCTAGTAGAGTTAGAGCCGGTTCGGTTATTGGTCCAGCGATTTTAGTGGATAGACAGGGTCAACTATATGATATTCTGCAAAAATAAAATAATGACGTAGTGTAATATAAAAATGGGATAAACATGGGTAAATACTCCACCGGCGCTAAAGCCGGGCTAATAGCTTCTCTACCCGAAGCAGCTATACTAGCATCATGGATGTACTATGCTTTCACAATAATGTTACCTATAATGGAGGAAGAAATACGTAAACAGTTAATTAAACAGGGATTACCGGGGGAGTTTATGGAGCAGATGATTAGTATGATGGTCTACAGCGCTGTTATTGGATCGTTTATCTTTACTATTATAGTGGGTGTAATTGCGGGAGCCCTACTAGTCTTACTTCTAGAGAGAATAAAGGATAAATATACTTGGCCAATTCAAGGAGTTGTAGCCGGTCTAGTTCTCTTTATAGTGCTAAATGGTTATTCAATGATTGTTAACATGATCTATGGGTCACCATATCCTCACATAGACCAAGGGTTAAGTATAATAGGTAATGTAGTCGGCCTTACAAGCTACCTAATATATGGGTTAATCTACGCGTATTTCTTAAACAAGTGGTTATGGAAGACAGTAAAATAATCTAACTAGTACCGTTGGTGTCCCAATGCCCTATAAGGCCTCTATAATAATACCCGTATACAGAACTGCTAGAAAACTAGACCAATTATTATCAGCGATTTTTAGAGATGAGAGTAAGGATAATAGAGTTGAGGTAATAGTCATCGTAGATGAGCCTGATAACGAGGTTAAATCGATTCTCAAGAAATATGGAGATAAGATAAGGGTTATTGAAAATAGGGAGAGAAAAGGTAAGGTCTATGCCCTAAATTATGCCGTATCCCTATCTACCGGAGACATACTAATATTCCTAGATAACGACGTCGTACCTAACGGTAATGGTTTTATAAACAAAGTTGTGGAGGAAATG
>JALURH010000075.1:0-1143 GCA_027017025.1 Thermofilaceae archaeon | reverse complement strand
GAGGAAATGGAGGGTTATGATTTAGGGGAAATAAAGAAGGTTATTAGGGGAGATGGCTTAGTAGCTAGGATGACTTACTATGACTATGTTGGCTTTAATTTTGGGAACTACCTTTTCTCGAAGTTTATTGGGAAATGTGTAGGATTTAATGGAGCGGCATTTGTCATGTGGAGAGATTCTCTAAAGAAGCTAGGGGGATTTAAACCAAGCGTTGCCGAGGATTTAGACACGGGAGTTAGAAGCTATTTCCATGGTCTCCGGTTTAAATTCATTAATAGCGTATCCGTAATGAATGAAGCACCGCCTAGCTGGAGGGAATGGTTTTTACAACGTAAACGGTGGGCTATCGGAGGAGCATTATGGATAAAGGAGTATTGGAGAAAATTGTTGAAGGTAGCTAGAAAGAATCCTAAGATAGTCCTGGTAAGTATCCTTATGCTTTTCCCGACACTAGCTGTCATGATGTTATCACTACTTTTATCAAATAACTTGTTTGAGAAAATTATACTCCTAACATTACTTACGGCCTCCTCAACTTTCAGTTTCCTTGTCCCCCTCGTCGCTTTAACGTCATATAAGTTCTTGTACTCGTTTGTGAAAAACCTAGTTGTATCAATTATTGCTGCTATTATATTTGGGCTTTACTTCTATAATGCATGTAAGAAACTTGGTTTATCCTTCGATATTAAGTCGTTTCTAATTTACTTCTTTGTCTACTCCCCTCTATGGCTAATGTTGCTCTCAGCAGGATTCATAAGAGTTTTTATATTTAGAAAAGAAGACGTTGAAGGCTGGAAAATCTAGTATAATTCTTTCACCATGTCTTTTAGAAGGATTTTATATTCACTTGGTTCATAGATCTTAGCGATCTTGCCATCAACGAGCCTGGCCACCCTATCGCAAAAACGGATTAATTCAAGATTGTGTGTAACAAGTATAACTGTAATCCCTAGTTCCTTATTCAACCTCCTAAATAATTCCATGATCTGTAGTGCACTTTTCTTATCTACATTACCCGTTGGCTCATCAGCTAGAACTATCTTTGGCTTAGTTACAATAGCCCTCGCTATGGCGACACGTTGCTGCTCTCCACCGCTAAGCTGAGTAGGTTTATGCAAGGCTCTGTGATCCATTCCAACAAGC
>JALURH010000074.1 GCA_027017025.1 Thermofilaceae archaeon | reverse complement strand
GTTTCCGATTCTTTAATTGTTTCATTATTACTCATATATATCCCCTTACATTCTGCTAATCTAGACTAGACAGTTAGAGTATTGGATGTATTATAAGTTTTTAGTTATTTGTTTACCTGCCATTATCAACTTATGAATAAAATGTTAAGAGAGAACTTGAATTATTTTGAGCAATAGTCTACAGGGAGTAATAAGAGAAGCTTATAAGAGACCTTTAGAAAAAATTTATTTCTACCCACCCCATCGTTATCCAGGTGCATTAATGTGATAATCCCAATAAGATGTTTTACCTGTGGAGCATTGATAGGCGATAAGTGGTCGGAATTCGCTAGAAAAGTTTCCAAGGGAGAGGACGCTGGTAGGGTACTAGATGATTTAGGTATAAAGAGGTATTGTTGTAGAAGAATGTTCTTATCCCATGTAGAGCTTATAGATAAGGTAATACTATACGCAGAGCTAGGAGAACTAGGAGAAGAGAAAATATAGCTTTACCTATAACTTTTCTGGCGCTTAGCTCTAGCTGACCTACCTCTAGGCTTCTTAGGTTCGGTTTGTCGAGGATCCTCAACTAGTAAATGTCTATCATATTCCAAGTATAATCTTCGGAGCTCCTCACTTTCAGTCCATTTCACAAGTGCCCTAGCTATCGCTGTTCTGATAGCAGATGCTTGACCCATAATCCCACCGCCATGGGATTCGGCTATAATATCTACCGACTTTATAATATCTTCCCCAGCAAGATATATTGGTTCGTATATTTTTAGCCTAATCAATTCGGGTTGCAGTATCTCTAAGGGGACTCCGTTGATGAGAATCCTTCCCCTTCCATTTTTGACTAATACTCTTGCTCTAGCCGTCTTTCTCCTAGCAGAAGTTAAAACTATCTTCATAATATATCACCTCTCAATGACTCGCCCAGAGAGGAGTTCATAAACTTCCCCTAGAGTAACTACAGGTATCATTTTGTTTTTGAGCCTAGCTTCTTTTATAACCTCCATTTCTGCTTCCTTAAATTGTTGAGGAATACCTACGTATACTCTTAACCTCCTATAAGCTTTTCTCCCCTTAGGTTTCTTATATGGTAACATGCCTCTAACCATCCTCTTAAATACTCTATCGGGAACTCTAGGATACTTTGGCCCACGCTTTTCGGGGTTATAATGTGTTCTCCATTCAACTATTCTTTTCCTAAATTTCTCTAAAACTCTCTCTCGTTTACCAGTTATAATGGCCTTCTCAACATTTACTACAACTATTTTCTCGCCCCTCAAGAGCCTCTTAGCTATGACACTAGCTAACCTACCAGCGACAAGCCCTTCAGCATTTATTACCACTATTTTCTCCTCCGCCATACTTTACACCTAGGCTATTACCTTAACACCACTGCCTCTAGGGTTTTCCTTTACTAATTCTTCGATAGAAATAGCTCTGCCACCAACTTCATTAATTTTTTCTTTAGCCTTTTTGCTGAAAGCCCAGGCTGCAACTGTAACCTTATGTTCCAAAACACCGCTACCGAGAACCTTTCCTGGTACTATAACAGTCTCGCCTTCAATTGTATATCTATTTATCTTGCTTAAATTAACTGCTACTTTTCGCCTTCTAGGCTTCCAGAGAGTCTCTGCTACGGATTTCCATATCGCAGCATTATTTTTTCTAGCAGATTTTCTCAGATAGTGTACGAGCCTCCTCAAATGAATATTTGTTGGCCCCGTCCTCTTCATAACTAAAACCCTGCCCTCTAAGAACATAATTGATTAAAAATCTTACTGATGTATAGTCTCTTCTAGAACGCTTAGAAACTTAGTTAGCCTTTTACCCAGCGTTTCTAGAGCAACGTCAATAATTTTCTCTACTGGAATTACACCTAAACCCTCAACTCTAAATAATATATGAGAAGTTTCCCATCCAACCGATATTATGCCTGGAAACTTTTCAACACACTCCTTACATAGAGAGCATTCTTCCTCCCTTGATACTACTAATCTATTTTCTCTAATCTCGAAGACCTTTTTCGGACAAATTGTAGCTATGTTCTCAGCCATATCCCCCTCGGGTTGCTTCAGAACACTTACTTTAGGTCTATACTTGTATGCAGCAATAGAGACCGGTTGCCATTTAGCATGTTCTTTACCTGTTCCCATTTTTGCTATAGCTTCCAGTACTATTTTTTGGCCTCTACCTAACTTTACTATAGGTATTATGTCAGATACAGGTTCTACCTCCAGCTCTACTCCTTCCGGTAAACCATAGCCTCCTACATAGCGTAGATGTCCTGAGAGAACTGTTACTGGTCGCTCGTTAGCCTCAACCTCTAATGTAAATAGCACCGTACATTCATCACGTTTTCCTTCTTCATAGCATTCTCTAAGTGCCTCATACGTTTCTTCTCCTACCCGTAGTGGTATTAACGATATTCTATGTGCAAGAACTTCATCGAAAAGCACAGAACCATTCTCTGATATTATTACTTCATCGAAGGCTAATGTAGGTACCTCAGATAGTATTGCTCTCCTAACGGAGTTCGCAAATGCCGGAGTAACGTTCACGAGCTCAAATTCAATGTAGTTATTCTCTATTTTCCTTATAGTAACTTCAGGACCTTTTTCCTCATCATCCAAGTTCTTCACCATAATTAGTTATCGCATTGGTTTCTGTTTTCTTCCTCTTAGAATCTCCTTTAGTGAAACTCCATTTACCTTTATAACTTTCCATCTTACACCAGGTAAATCTCCGTATGCTCTACCCTCTGGCCCACCTATACCCTCTATTATTACCTCATCGTGTTCATTAACAAATAATAGAGCCCCATCGCCTGGGAGGAAAGCTGTAACTATTTTCCCATTCTTTATTAGCTGTACCCTAACACATTTTCTGACAGCACTATTGGGCTGCCTACTTTCAATACCTACTTTCTCTATTACTATGCCTCTTGCCTGTGGAGCTCCTTCTAAAGGATCCACCTTCTTTTTCATTTGAAGTATCCTTCTCTTGTAATATATATCACTCCATCTAAACCTCTTCCTTTTTTCCCTAAGTTTCCTAGCGGCAAACATTCCTTTGGGTGACTTACTGCCTGGCATAATATTCCTTGCCTCTATGTTCACTTCAAATATATATTTTTTCTCGAAAATATTACTCCTAGAGTATTAAGTTAGTGCCAATTGAGGGAAATCAGATATACCATTCTCTAGATGCCTACGCGGTTACTATTCTCAGATCCCCTATACCAAAATATCTCCTCAGAACTAGTTTCGCCCTAGCTATATTTCTCCCGTCTCGGCCTATTGCTACACCCATATGTTTCATAGGAACCCTTACTATCACCATTCTCCTCTCATTACCTCCTCGAACCTCAATATCGCTTACTTGTGCTGGAAAAAGGCTATTCTTTATAGCTTCCTCAAGGCTATTCCCATACTCTATGACTTCAACATCTTTTCCTAGAAATCCCTTTAACGCCTTTATTTTAGAGCCATTCTTACCTACAGCGATTGGAGCCATTCCCTTGCCTACAACGAATATTATTCTTTTAAATCTTCCATCAAGTATACAATCTTTAGCTGGAACTCCAGTAACGTTCTCGAAGAGATACATTAGCTGTAATTCCTGGTCTGTTAACTTTATACCTCCTTCCACCATAATTATTCTCCCTTAGTTAGATCGAGAACATTACTTTCTCCAGGATCTATTATAGCCATAGCTGAGACAGTAAATGGTTTATTGCATATAGCTCCTAGATCTCTACTCGTTCCGCTAAAAATGTAGATTGGTATTCTTGCTAATTTGCTATATGTAAGTAAGTCACTCATAACGTTTTCAGGTGCATTTTTCGCAATTACTACTAGCTTAGCTTTGCCGTTAACTACAGCTTTTAGGGTTCTTCTATACCCTAATATAACTCTACCAGTTCTCAATGTGGTTTGTATTTCCCTAATTACATCAACCATTACTCCTCCACCACAGGGAACTCATATTTCATTCTAAGTTTTACAGCTCCTGTTCCAACAGGTATTGGTTTAGAGCCTATTAAGACATTTTCTATAACGCCTTTAAGTTCATCTATCTCACCTCTAACCGTTGCGTCAACCAGATGTTTTATTGTTACTTCAAAGGCGGCTCTAGCTAGTACGCTACTCTTTTCTCCAGCTACGCCATGCCTCCCAACTTGTCTAACTCTACCAGTCATTGTCATAGCGTCGGCAACCATCATAATATGTCTAATATCAACATCAAGTCCATGTTCATCTAGAACTCTTTTAATTTCACGTATGATAGCAGATCTAGCTGCTTCTATTCCTAGAACCTCCATTATCTCAACTATATTATTTGTTAGTGTCCTCGAGGCATCTACACCTTCCACAGCTAAGACGGCTTGTAGATTGCTTCCCTCAGTCATTATCATATATTCGATGATATTTCCTTCTTGATCTCTCACAGGCTTCACTATAGCATGTTTTATACCTTTTATACCTCTAATTCTTAACCCGAAAACTCTATCATACATTCTCTTAAGTCTTGGTATATCTTCAATCCCGGTGTAGAACACTATGGTGTTTTCCTCCATTACTTCTACACGTCCTCTTTTCCCTTTAATCCTATTTATAGCCTTTACTACATCTCGTATAGTAACCCCCCTATTTTCCATCATTTCAGGATCTAGCTCGAGAATAATTGCTGATTCAATATAGTCAATGGTAGCGCTTTTTGTAATGTTCTCTATAGTTGTCAATTCTATTTTCCTAGCAATCTCTAATACTTTCTCGGGGTCTTTTGCTATCTCAGATGTAACATAGATCTCCATTATAGGCGTAGATGGGCTTTTACGAGCATCTACTATTTCTATTAGCCTTGGAAGCCCAAGTGTAACGTTTAGTTCTCTTACACCAGCATAGTGAAACGTTCTTAAGGTCATTTGTGTGCTAGGTTCTCCAATACTTTGGGCAGCAACCATCCCTACAGCTTCTCCCGGGTCTACAAGGCTTGCTCTATATCTACGTACAGCTTCTTCAATAACCTCAATCGCCTCCTTTCTAGATAACCTACTCTCTAAAATTTTCTCATACAACTCCTTCCTAAGTTTTTCGGGAAGTACATCGTAGTAGCTTTCTACAAGACTCCATAATTCCTCAGGAGCTATCGATTCCGTCATTATTTCTCACCTCTTCTAGCTAGAACCTTTTTAATAATTTTATCAACATTAACTGCTCTTCCATGATCACTTCTTGCGGGATCTACACCATCTTCACCATACCTTAGCTGTACAATAAAGCCTTCACTTGTTCTAACGCTTCCGTCATACGCTACATAGAAGTCTTGAAGAGCATTAGCTAATCTCCTATACATGTAACCGCTTTGTGCCGTCCTAACAGCCGTATCTACTAACCCCTCTCTACCAGATATTGCATGGAAGAAGAATTCTGTTGGTCTAAGGCCTTTACTGAAATTACTGTAGACGAATCCTCTAGCTCTGGGACTTAGGTCTCTTTGTCTGAAGTGTGGAAGTGTTCTATCAATATATCCTCTCTCTATCCTCTTTCCTCTTATGGACATTTGTCCAAGTACTGCAGCCATTTGTGTGAGATTAAGCATACTTCCCCTAGCACCAGTTTTAGCCATTATGACAGCGTGATTAGTCATACCGAGATACTTACTAGCTATTTCTCCAGCTTCCGTTCTTGCCTGCGCTAATCTTTGCATAATGAGCTCTTCTAGAGTCTCTCTACGAGTCTTCCCGGGCATTGGTGTAAGTTCCCCACTAAGATACTGGTCAATAAGTTTTTGAACATCTTCCTCTGCCTTCCTTAATATATCCTCTATGTCTTTTATGGCACTTTCGGGAATCTCGATCGTATCTATACCCATAGTGAATCCATGCATATCAAGGTACGCTATAAATATCCTAAACATTGTATCCATGATCTCCCTAGCTTTTTCTGTTCCATACTCCTTTACTATCTCATGAAGAACAGTTTCAGGCTTCTCTGCACCTAAAGCCTGTTTGTCGAAAACCCCTGTTAAGAGCTTCCCATTTCTAATTAGCACATATCCATCATTTTCACAGAATTCCTCATCACATTGACCGGACGCAGGCGCAACAGAGGCTCTTCCAACATAATCCATATCATCCGGTAAGAATATACTGACAAGTTGTTTGCCTGTCCAATAAGGACCGGGTTTAAGTATCGCTGGCTCTGGTAAATCCCCTTCGTATCCAGCTATATAGAGAAGCTGAGAGGCAGAATTCTTATCAAATATGGTATCCTTCCTCGTAAATAGATAGGCTCCACTAATATAGTCATGAATTGCACCAATTATTGGTCCTCCATAACGAGGTGTAAGTATCTGTTCTTGAACAAGCATTAATGACCTAGCCTCAGCTCTTGCCTCTTCACTCTGAGGCACATGGAGATTCATTTCGTCTCCATCGAAGTCAGCGTTATATGGAGTGCAAACTAGAAGATTTAAGCGGAAGGTCTTGTACGGTAAAACCTTAACTATATGTGCCATTATTGACATCCTGTGTAGGGAAGGCTGCCTATTGAATAATACTATATCTCCGTCTCTTAGGTGTCTCTCCACTATATAGCCGGGTTTTAATGTCTGTGCAAGACCTTCAAGATCTTTAACATATCTTAGATCAATACGTGCGCCATCCGGTCTAACGATATAATTTGCACCTGGATATCTATTTGGACCATTTTTCACAAGCTCTCTCATCTCCTCAATGTTCCATGGTGTAACCTTCTCCGGAACGATTAGTACCTTTGCAATATCTATTGGTACCCCAACTTCGTTTATACCTATGTTAGGATCTGGAGATATTACGGTTCTAGCCGAGAAATCTACCCTCTTCCCAGCTAAACTACCTCTAAACCGACCTTCTTTACCTTTTAGTCTCTGGGCTAGTGTTCTAAGCGGTCTCCCCGATCTGTGCCTAGCTGGAGGTATACCCGGTAATTCATTATCAAAATATGTTGCAACATGATACTGGAGCAAACCCCAGAGATCATCTACTATCAAGGGAGGAGCTCCTGCTTCAATGTTTTCTCTAAGCCTCTGATTTACTCTTAGTATATCTACTAGCTTATGTGTTAAGTCGTCCTCAGACCTATCTCCTGACTCTAATGTAATAGATGGTCTTACAGCTGGAGGAACTACTGGAAGCACTCTTAGAACCATCCATTCCGGTCTAGCGTCTTTGGGATTGAAACCTAGGAGCTCTAGATCTTCATCAGGTATTCTTTCCAGTCTTTCACGGATTTCAGCCGAGCTTAGCTTAACTAATATACCGTCTCTTTCTTCATAGAAGATATATGGTTTCTCAAACTTTATCTTATATTGAGGAGCTCTGCAATGGGGACAGGAATTTATGCTGGCTGCCTCTTTCTGAATAGCCTCTGCAAATCTATACTTAAGCATAATCCAGTGCTTCCCCAATGCCTCCATCCTTTTACGATTTTTCTCTATTTTGTCTGGTTGAAGAAGCAACCTACCGCAGCGTCTACATGTAGCTCTTAACAACGTATGTATGTACTTAGCAAACTCTGGATGAATTACTGGTCTAGCAAGCTCTATGTGTCCAAAATGTCCAGGACAGTTGAGAGGAGTATTACCACATGTCGCACATCTAACTCCAGGTTCTATAGTACCCAGTCTTCTATCCATAACTCCGCCCGGTATTGGCAGTCCTTCCTCATCATAAAGTTCGGGCGTGTCTATCTTTGCTACAGAGATTTTTCTTATCATCTCTGGTGATAATAAACCAAATTTTAGCCCAGCAACAACCTTAGTTGATTCATCGTATAACTCCATGCTAATCAACCTCTATCTTATCTTTTAATAAGAGTCGAGGGGCTATGCCAAGCCCCATTAGCTCTTGAATCAGGAGTTTGAATGCATATGACATTTCAACGGGGCTAAGTTTACCTTTCTCTCCACACATTGGACATATAGGATGTCCTCTCCTAGCATCGTACCATCCAATAAAGCCACAATTTTCACATACATAGACGATAGTACGATCAGATCCCTCAATTAATCTCTCCTTAAGTAATAGCGCTGCACCATGACCTACTAAACAATCTTTCTCCATCTCTCCAAACCTTAAGCCTCCTTCACGAGCCCTACCCTCCGTTGGTTGTCTAGTAAGTATTTGAACACGTCCACGAGCTCTTGCATGCATTTTATCAGCCACTAGATGATGTAGTTTCTGATAGTAAACTACACCTATAAATATTTCAGCCTCAAGTTTCTCGCCAGTTATACCATTATAGAGAACTTCTTTCCCATCACTTCTAAAACCAAGCTCTCTTAGCATTTTCTTTATAACTTCTTCCGGCGTACCTTCAAATGCCGTAGCATCTATAAACTTACCAGACAAAGCAGCAACTTTTCCTGCTAGAGATTCAAGCAGCTGTCCAACAGTCATCCGTGAGGGTATGGCATGAGGATTTATCAACAAGTCCGGTACTATACCCTCCTCCGTGAATGGCATATCTTCTTGTGGTATAATTAATCCAACTACTCCCTTCTGTCCATGTCTTGACGCAAATTTATCTCCTATTTCTGTTATTCTCGGATCTCTAACTCTAACCTTTACTAATTTTACTCCTTCAGGAGATTCTGTAATTATTATCTTATCAACTATACCATATTCACCGTGCCTGAGTGTAATTGATGTATCCTTCCTCCTAGTTAAGGTTCTTGTCTCTAGAACTCCAGTGTAGAACCTTGGAGGACTTGTTCTACCAATTATTACCTGTCCTCCACTTACTTCCGCCTCAGGAAAAGCTAAGCCATCGACAGGATCTAGGGCAATATACGATTCTCTGGATTTGTAATCCAGTACATCTTCTCCCGGAATTTCAAAGCGATCCTCGGCTCCCCCAGGGTATCTACGTTCCTCAGCTTCATATGTTCTGAGAAAAGTAGACCGTGTCATTCCTCGTTCAAGCGCGGCCTTGTTTATGACTACAGCGTCTTGAATATTGTAGCCTCCTCCCGTTAGAACTGCGACTATCATGTTGGCTCCAAAAGGTCGTTCGTCCAGAGGTAAAAGGTCGAAGATCTTTGTTCTGACTAATGGTTTTTGCGGATAATGTAATAGATGCATCCTTGGATCCATTCTAAGCTTGAAGTTAAGTGAGGGTATGCTAAGGGCTTGTTTCGCCATAGCGGCTTCGTAAGAATTCCTTGGAGACTGATTGAACTCTATATATGGTATTATTAATGCTACAACCCCAAGAATAGCAGCTGGAGATATCTCGGCGTGTGTATGCTCGGCTAAGATCTCAAATGGTGTTTCTGCGATTAATGCATTTTCCTCTTCTTCAGCATCTAAGTATTCAACGATACCTTGATCAATTAGATCACTCCATCCCCACTCACCATTCTTTAGCTTCTCAAGATGTATGGGTTTAAGCTTTATTTCACCATTTTCTACTACGAGTAGAGGTCTTCTCAGCCTACCAGCATCACAGTTAACATAGACTTCATCTATCTGATTTCTCTTATAATATGCTATATTCACTTCATGGTGTATTCTGCCTTGCCTGCGTAGCCTTCTGACATTATTAGCCAACTCCTCTCCATTTTCATGTATACCTATTAGCCTACCATTTAGGAAAACCTTGCTTCCCTTAATGTTAGCTGCTCTAGCCTTCTCGATAGGGATTACTCCTAATCTATTAACTAATAGATCATAAATCTCTCTCTCGTCAATACCGCTTGACAACGTTGCTAGTAGAGCTAGGTTCTTTACTAAGCCACAGTTCTGCCCTTCAGGGCTTTCAACAGGACATAGTCTACCCCACTGAGTTGGATGGAGTTCTCTTGCTTCAAAATGAGGCTGTGTTCTACTTAATGGAGAGACTACTCGCCTAAGATGACTTAGAGTTGATATGAAGTTTGTCCTATCAAGTATCTGGCTTACGCCAGTTCTTCCACCAACCCAGTTACCAGTAGCTAATGCATGTTGCAACCTATCAGTTATAATATCTGGTCTCACTATAGTTAGAAGATTAATATCTCTACTTCTACCAATATGTTTCTCTAAAGCGTAACTCATTTCACGTACTAACTGTCTAAATGCCTGCCTGAACACCATCGCCATAAGCTCTCCAGCGTGTTTTAGCCTCTTATTAGCATAGTGATCCTTATCATCTGGAGATCTCAACCCTAACTTAAGCTCTAGTAGTTTTTCTACCATTTGGCCTAGGAAATATGCTTTTGCCCGCCTAAATTTCGGTCTTCTACCAATGTGAGGCAGAAAATTTTCATCAAGTACTTGCTGGGCCCTTTGAAGCCTCACATGTCTAGGCTGCCCAACAGCTACTCTAGATCCAATATAGTCCAAGGCTTCTTCCATCGTTCCAGCGATTTTTGACTGCTCAATAAGCGAGGGCATAAACTCATTCTGAATCAATGGGTTATCGCTGACAGCAGAGACTATCTCCTTATCTGTCTCTAAACCTAGTGCTCTCATGACAGTAACTACTGGAAGCTTCACTGGTACTGCTGGAAAATTGACATAGATCATTCCATCCTTCGTCCGTTCCACGGTTACTGGAACTCGATAACCTGCAGCGGTGGAGAAAACCTTGGCTGTATGAGTAACGGAGGATCCTGTACCCCCAATATCTACTAAAACCCTATTAGTAGCTAAGTCTTCCTGGATAACTAAGACTCTTTCAGATCCATTTACTATAAAATATCCGCCTGGATCATTCGGATCCTCTCCAAGCCTAATTAGTTCCTCCTCACTCTTAATGTTAGCTAATACACACTTACTCGATTTAACCATTATAGGCATTTTACCGATGAATACCCATTCACTACGTCTCTCCTCGCCATCAACATAGAGAGACATTTGTAGATATACTGGTGCTGAATAAGTAATGTTCCTTAATCTTGCCATCATAGGTGTAAGTTTCGTTTCGGACCCGTCTGCTTCTCTAAAAATGGGTGTGCCTACTTCTACTTTTCCAAATTTGACATATACCCCAGCTTGAGGTATCTCAACACCACCAATCTCATCCACAATCTCCTGGAGACCCTGTTCGAGGAATCTATTAAAGGAGTCTAAATGTTGACGCACTAAGCCAAGCTCCCTAACATAAGCATTGATAAGAACCCAGGGAAAATCACGTGGAAGTTTTTTCGCATCCCTCATGTCCTCTCACCCAGGCATAACGTATCTAAATGTAATCGATTTTCCAGCTGTAGGGCTTTCACGTATTATCATTATAACGTCTCCCGGTTTAGCTCCTACTGCCCTAGCAGCAGGATCAGAAGCCAGGATCCACGGCAACTCTTTTTTCTTAATTCCCATCTTTTTTAGAATTTTAATTGCATCCTCCCTACTTAACACTATGTGCTGTGGTACTAATACGTGGTTTAAAACATTAATCTTCTTAGGCAATAACAACCCCCAAATAATACTTCATAGACTAGACAGAGAGCATATAAGCTAACATATAAATATTTTCCTATCACTTGAGGTAACAAACAACTGTTTGTTGCCTTTCTACCTTATCAATAAGCCATGAAAGCAGAGTTGAATCAAGAGGTTTCAAGGATATATTGGAAAACATGGCGCCCCGGCCGGGATTTGAACCCGGGTTCTGCGGCTCTCCGCACTTATAGTTCGACAGGCCGCCAGTCCAGGCAGGGCTTTCTTCCTGCTTCCTAGGCCGGACTAGACGACCGGGGCTTCAGCTCTCTTAGACTTTTTAATTTAAGTTGTTTATATTATTTTCTATTTCTCCAATTCTTATTTGGTAGTTAGTTTGATTATAGCAGGTGGTTAAATGAACTGCTATAAGCCTCTGCCAAGGGAATTTTACAAAGAACATGCTATCCTGGTTGCTAAGAAGCTTCTCGGCAAGATTCTCATAAGAGAGTATAGTGGTACAACTCTTGCTGGAAAAATTGTTGAGGTCGAGGCATACCGTGGGGGTGATGATCCAGCTAGTCATGCCTATAGAGGAGTTACGAGGAGAAATTGGGTTATGTGGGGTAAACCAGGTACTGCGTATGTATACGTGATATACGGTTTACACTTCTGCCTAAATGTTGTAGTTGAGCCCGAGGGAGTGCCCGCGGCAGTACTTATCAGAGCAGTTGAGCCCCTGGAGGGATTAGATATCATGCTAATGAATAGACCAGTTAAACATATCAGAGACTTAACAAGTGGTCCAGCAAAACTCACTAAGGCCTTTAATATAGATATCAAGTTTAATGGGTGGGACCTAACATTAGGGAAAGAACTATTCATAGCTTGGGGTGAAGATATACCTGAGGATAATATTATTTCTTCTCCACGGATAGGTGTACAAGACGAGAGACCTTGGCGCTTCTATATAGCGGGTAACCAATATGTCTCCGGGTAGTGTAAAATATTCGAAAATCTATGTTAATAGATTTTTATTAATTATAGAGGTATATAGTCCTCAGTAGCTCCTAACGGTGGTTTAGTGTGTCCATCGGCGTAGAGACACAGACTAGGAGAGTTACTCTAGAGGATATAACTAACCTATGTTTGCGAAGAGGTTTTTTCTTCCCATCTGGAAGAATATATGGTGGATTAGGAGGATTCTTTGATTATGGACCATTAGGTGCAGAAATGCGTAGGGATATTTTAAACGACTGGTGGACGTATTTTGTTGAGAGAAGAGAAGACATAGTTGGTATCTATGGGACCATTATAACTCATCCTAGAACTTGGGAAGCTAGTGGACACGTAGAGTCATTTATAGACTACATTGTGAGATGCTCCAGGTGTAATTTCGAGTATAGAGCCGATCATCTTCTTGAAGACCATGGAGTAAAGGTTATTGAGCCGACAAGAGAGAATATTGCTAGATTGATTAGAGAACACAATATTAGATGCCCTAAATGTGGTGGAATACTTAGTGAGCCAGAAGCATTTAACTTAATGTTTACTACATACGTTGGACCGAAAAAAACTAGAGCTAATCTAGCTTATCTCCGTCCTGAAACTGCTCAACTCATATTCACCAACTTTAAGAATATAGTGTTCACCATGCGTGTAACTCTTCCATTCGGTATAGCCCAAGTCGGGAAAGCTTTTAGAAATGAGATCTCGCCTAGGAACTTTCTATTCAGGATGCGTGAATTTGAGCAAATGGAGATAGAGTATTTTATTAATCCAAAGAAAATGAATTATTGTCCATTTTTCGAGGAAGTAAAGGATACTGAAATATATATACTAACAGCTGAGATGCAAGAGGAAGGAATAGAAGATGCACGTAGAATTACTGCTAAAGAGGCCCTCGAGACAGGAATCATAGAAAATGAGTGGCATACATACTGGATAGTTGAGTCTCTTAAATGGCTCTGGAGTATCGGATTAAAACCGGAACATCTCCGTGCAAGGGAACACGTAAAAACAGAGCTAGCCCATTATGCTATCCAAACATTCGATATAGAGTACTATTTCCCGTTTATGGGTTGGAAGGAAATAGAGGGAATATCTAATAGAGGGGACTTCGACTTAAGGAGACATCAGGAGTTTAGTAAGGAAGAACTCCATATAGTTGATGATGGTGAGAAAATAATTCCTTATGTAATTGAGCCATCATTTGGTTTAGAAAGAATAATCCTGGCATTACTCACAGAGAGTTACCATAAGGTACAGAATAGGCTTATTCTTTCCCTGCATCCAAAGGTCGCACCTTACAAAATAGGTATATACCCATTAGTAACCAAGGAGCCTTTTAAAGGAAAAGCTAGAGAAGTATACAGAATGCTTGGAACAAAATATAGGGTTTTCTACGATGAAAAAGGAAGTATAGGTAGGAGATATGCAAGAGCGGATGAAATAGGAGTACCACTTGGTATTACAATAGATGGACAAACATTAGAGGATAACACAGTTACAATAAGATTCAGAGATACAAAAGAGCAAATAAGAGTCCCTATAGAGAGACTTATAGAGGAGATAGATAAAATACTTAACAACTGGCTTTAAGAAAATTTATAAAGAGAAGAAAAAATAGCAATTAGGGGGCCGGTAGCTCAGCCGGGACAGAGCGCAGAATTTAAGTTTCTGTTGTATAATGCTTTTCTGCTTATCTCTCTACTTCTTCCCTGCCTCCTGAAATTATATTGTTTGTTTGTGTGGTTTTATCCTCGCCTTCCTGAGTCTGCTTAATTGGCAGTGTGTTCCCCTAACATGAAGTAGGTGTTTTCGCTTAGCCTGGGTTAGGCTGTAGAGTTGTTGGAGGAGGCTCCGCAGGCTAGGCTTGGTGAAAGTGGTGAGCTAAACTCTAGGAGTATCTATGAGTACCCATAATAAGAGATATTAATTATCCCTTTTCTATGTGTCCTATTCTGAAAACATCTATTTTTGCTTCGGACAAAATTTTCTCTCCCACTTCCTCGGAGAATACCATTATAAATCCCACACC
>JALURH010000073.1 GCA_027017025.1 Thermofilaceae archaeon | reverse complement strand
TCTATATGTCGACGTGGATAATGAATAGCTTCATAATAGGTTTTGCTACTATGATTATAACCGTTGTACTAAGTGCTCCAGCGGGCTATGCCCTCTCCAGGCTTAAGTTTAGAGGCAAAGACCTATTGATGACAGCTATACTGCTAATAGGATTTATGCCTATGACGGCTAAGATGCTTCCACTCTTTAGGCTTGGTAGACTTCTAGGGCTCATAGATAACCTTTTGGGAACATCTATAATCATAGCGTCTGGAACTATCCCTACGCAAATATGGATTATTAAGGGATTCTTCGACCACATACCTAGGGAGATAGAGGAGCAAGCGTGGATATGTGGCTGTGATTATTTGATGACGCTTTTCCGCGTTATTCTACCGGCAGCTGGTCCCGGCTTAGCTGTGGTTGCTTTCCTAAGCTTCCTGAGTGGCTGGGGCAACTTTATAGTACCTCTTATAATGATATACTCCGAGGATCTATACCCCATATCACTAGGCTTAGCCTCCATATTCATACACAATCCAGGCGAGATAGGGTTAGCTATAGATTATGGATCCGCTTGTGCTCTATCTATTATCTATATAATTCCCCCACTAGGCGTATATTATGTTTTTAGGGAGCATTTAATGAAGATTCGCCTCGGGAAGATAGAGATTAGGTGATAAATGTGGTCGAGATATTCCTTGAGGGGGTTACGAAGAGGTTTGGGAAGGTGGTTGCCGTAGATAACCTTACGCTTGAGGTGAAGGATGGGGAATTCATGGTTCTAT
This sequence comes from Thermofilaceae archaeon, assembly GCA_027017025.1. Taxonomy (GTDB): domain Archaea; phylum Thermoproteota; class Thermoprotei; order Thermofilales; family Thermofilaceae; genus JALURH01. Next base: position 4,404 of record JALURH010000073.1, on the reverse strand, counting down.
TGGGGCCGAGTGGCTGTGGAAAAACAACGACCCTAAGGCTTATCTCTGGTTTAGAGAGGGTTACCAGTGGGCGAATCTACTTCGGCGACGAGTTGGTTGACGACGGCGAGGCAACGTATGTACCTCCCCAGAGGAGGAATGTTTCGATGGTTTTCCAGAGTTACGCACTCTTCCCCCACATGAATGTTTTCGATAACATAGCGTTCCCAGGGTATGTGAGGAAGCTCTCCAGGGAGGAAATTAAGAAAAGGGTATATGAAGTAGCGGATCTCCTGAGAATTAGAGACCTCTTGGATAGGAGACCCCATGAACTTAGTGGTGGTCAGCAGCAACGTGTAGCTCTCGCAAGGGCACTAATGATAGAGCCCTCAGTCCTCCTGCTGGATGAGCCTTTAGCAAACCTGGATGCTAAGCTGAGGGTGTATATGAGGGCTGAACTAAAGAGAATACAGAGAGAGTTTGGTTGTACAACTATCTATGTTACACATGACCAAGTTGAAGCTATGAGTATGTCTGACCGAATAGCTGTACTAAACAACGGCAGGCTACAACAGGTCGGAACCCCTGACGAGCTCTACGATAAACCAGCAAACCTATTTGTCGCTGGCTTTATAGGTAGTCCACCTATGAATATTATTGACTGTACGTTAACTAACCGCAAATATCTTGATTTTAGAGCATTTAAGCTAGAGATTCCTGAAAGCTGGGCTAGGGTAATAGAGGATAGGGGAGAATACGTTTTCGGTATAAGGCCTCAGGATATAAAAGTTTCTAGGGAGGAAATGGAGGGGGCTATAGACTTCCTGGTGTATGTTTCCGAGCCCCTTGGGGATAGAGTGGTGTTAACGCTTACTAGGGGAGACATTATGATAAAGGCGCTAGTTGATCCATCTCTTAAGGCGGAGATGGGGGAGAAAATATGGGTATTTTTTGATTTCGGTAAAGCACACCTATACGATAAGAAGAGCGAGAAACTAATAATATGAGTGGTGCCTATGGCTAGAGTAAAACTAGAGTATCTCGACGAATTGCTCCTAGGCCATGCTAAAAAAATATTGGAGGAGGCTCTCCACCTACGTGAGGAAATGATTAGCTACCGCATACTTATAAAACACTATAAACCTAGGTGGGAGAGGGAATCACATAACTTACTTAAGGAGTATCTAGGAGATGTAGCACTACTAGGTAAGGATTCGGGGCTTGTAGGCGACTTAGGCTCAGAATGGCTATGTATATGTGATCTCCTCGACGGTTCACTTAACTTTATGTGTGGACTAAAGTACTACGCATATAGCTTAGCCTTAGCCCATAGAGGCGAAATCGTGTATGGATTCGTAGTTGATTTAAGTGAAATGACATACTATAGGGCTGAAAAAGGTAAGGGAGCCTATGTTGTAGGACCCAATGGATTATCTAATGGGCTCCGGGATGAAGCACTTAAAGTACCTATAAACTTTCAGGCAATAACAACGAATGTTATAGTTAAGGGGCTGAACTCGGTGGAGCTGAGATGTACTGCCCTGGAGCTATGTGCCCTAGCTAGGGGGGTGGCTGAAGTAGGCATAGGGAGGACGTGGACCCCAGAGATAGCTGCAGGGTATATTATCGCTAGGGAAGCTGGTCTAGAATTTACTGACTGGGATTTTAACCCTATAAATAAGTTGCCTCTAGCATATAGGGAAGTAAGGTATATCGGGGGGAGTGCTAAAACGATTGCAGAATTACAGGCTAAGGTGAAATCTATAGGAGAAATAATAGTCAATATACACTAGTTGGGGGAATAGAGATGCATGATATACTCTCTGACCTAGAGGCTTTCGGCCTAACTAGGACTGAGGCTAAAGCCTACGTTACCCTCCTATCATTCGAGGAAGCAACTATAAGTATGCTAGCCCATAGCATGGGCCTACATGTTCCACAGCTCTACGGTATCCTTGAGAAACTTGAGCAGAAGGGGTTTGTTGTTGAACAACCCGGTCGCCCCAGAGTGTACCGCGCAGTAGAACCCGATGTAGTACTTACTAGGGTAATACGTGATATGTCTAAACGTAGGAGAAAATTAATTAAGGAGCTCTCCGAGGTTAGGCGTAATATTCATCAACTAACTGTACCACCTATATGGGTTATTAGGAGCAGGAAGAATATCTCTGATACCGTAAAGGATATTATTGAGAAAGCCGAGATAGATATACTTCTCAGTACGAATCATCTCCTATTCAACAACCTCCTGGAGCAACTAAGTAGGGCACGGGAGAGAGGCGTACAAATATTTATACTCTTGTTCCCGAGGGAGGTGCCCGAAAGTCTAGTAGGGAAAGCTGTAAGTATTGGTAGAGTGAGGCTGGGTAGGAGAAGCGATTTCATACTAATAGCTGATTCATCCTCCTGTATCTACGTTCAGCATGCACTTTTCAGCACATTAAACCTGAAGGGATATGCAATATTGACGGAAGAACCTAGCTTAGTTGACCTCTTTATGCATAACTTTATTAATAGATGGGATATATCGAGGCCTATTAACGATGCTTTAAAACTAGATACGCTACCACGTACATATACCTGTCATAGGTTAGCTCTAAAGGATATAAAATGGTTGATAGATAGAGGGTATACCGTACACCTCGAGGTTAATGGTTACGAAACTAGGAGAGGCCGTAGGCGGAAGATAGTGGGTATAGCGAAGGAGGTTGTAATAGATTCAGAAGATGGTATGTATAATGTATTAATAGAGACGGAGGATGGGAAGCTTCTCAGGGCGGGGGGGATTGATGCTTACATTGAGGAGATAGCTGCGAGAACAATTAAGATTTGGGTCTAGATTATTATTAATAGCTACCCTTATCTTTCCGCTACAATATATTACTCCTATGAGACTACTTTTTCTAGGCACAGCCTCGGCTGAGGGCTACCCAGCTACTTTCTGTAACTGTGAAAACTGTCTAGCCGCTAGGGAGAGGAGAGGGAGAAACATTAGGGCTAGAGCCTCCCTTCTGGTCGACAATGATTTATTGATAGATTTTTCCCCTGATGTATATAGACGTAGCGTAGATTTCGGTGTAGAGCTGAGAGATGTAGGTACCCTCCTAGTAACTCATTCCCACGAAGACCACCTGTATATCGATGAACTAAGGCTAAGGTCTTTCCCCTTCGCTGTGGAGAAACCTAGGCGTATGAGGGTTATTTGTAGCAGTTATGTAGCTAGGTTGCTGAGAAAGAGGTATAGAGGGTATTTCAGGGAACTAAACCTCAACACTAAGGTGGTTAGACCATTTGAAACAATTAGGGCAGGTAGATACGTTGTTACAGCTCTAGCTGCGAGACATGCTCCTGAGCACGGTGAGCAAGCACTAATATACTTGGTGGAGAAGGGTGGGAAAACTATCCTATATGCATGTGATACAGGCCCTCTCCCCCCGAGGACCGTGGAGGTTCTCAGCGATAGAAGGCTAGATGCAGTAGTTTCTGAGGCTACACTAGGTATCTTGGGTTCAGAAGTATTTGAGTACCATATGGGGTTTAGAGACGTTATTAAACTTAGGGAGTGGATGGTGGACCACGGGGTTATAACTAGCGATACCCCATTTGTAGTTACACATTTCTCCCACCTTACATGTCCACTCCACGAGGAAATGGAGGAGTCACTAAAGCCTTATGGGATTACTCCAGCATATGATGGATTATCTATAAATATCTAGGACTGAGGAATCAGTAAAGACCAATCAGGGCATCTACCCCCTGACGTGCATTCATCATCGAGGAGTAGATAGGGAATAATTTTTATAAAATTTTCTCGAGATTGTTTCAGGTATTTGGAGTAGAGATATACATCCCCCAATCTATGTGCTCATCACCAGTGTTATGCTCAAGCCTCACTGCAGTACTGTAGTCACGTTATTCGTGTAAAATGTCTAGGATCTTGTTCTAGGAGGATTAGAGATTATAAATTCAACATCAAGTATGAGGTTAAAGGGATCTTGGGAAAAATACTATCTTTGGACTATATAGATATAATCTTGCGGCATTTAGTGCTATAAAATATTGTAAATCTACGGGGTTTACGGCTGATAGACTTTTATAGTCGTTGGTAGATTCTGGTCTATCAGCCGCTTGGTGTTCATTGGCCTCAACCCCCTCCTGGGTTCATTGGGAGCAAGTCATTGGTCTCGCACCCATTTGTGGTAACCCCACCCAGAGTCTTCATCTACATCCTCCACCATGGGATCATTTATTCACCACATAGTAGAGGGTGCTTAAACCCTGGGGAAACCCACACATCTTAAGGCTACGGCTCACCCACACATCGCCGCTCCACGCCTACCAACAACTATTAATGACTACTAAATATTTAGCAGTTTCGTATGGCGATACTATGCTAGAAAGTATTTTAAACCTCCGTAAGGCTTA
>JALURH010000072.1 GCA_027017025.1 Thermofilaceae archaeon | reverse complement strand
CAAAAAATTTAGGAGAAAATTTGAGATAATATCAATTATTGCAGAAAGTAGAGAAATATTAGCTTTTGCAAGCAGAGATGCAAGAATAGATATCATAACTTTTGTGCCAGATCTATCTCCAAAAATATATCGTGGCGACATATATTATTTAAAGGAATATGGCAAAGCTATCGAAATACAATTATCCCTTCTTCGTTATAAGAGAGGTAGAAAACTGGCAGAATCGTTAGCATACTACAAAGAGTTATTAGAATTTTTACAAAGAAAAAATGTAGATATAATAGTTTCTTCAGGGTATTCTAAAAGCTACATACCAATAGATCCCCGCTCTATAGTAGCAATAGTCACTCTACTAGGATTGGATAAAAACAAGGCATTGGACTCTATATCTTCTAATGTTAAACAATTAATAGAGACAAATAGAAAAAAAATCTCGGGTTTAATACCTGTTAGAGGTGTAGAGATACTTTATGAATGCGAAAAGAGTTAGATATATGGTGCTGAAACTTAATAAGAAATTTGAAAAAGAGGAATTAGAGGAATATCTGGAGAAACTAATTACCAGGTATTTTGGAATATTTGGATTAGCGGAGGCTTTACCCAGAGTTATTGTAATAAAAGAAAATAGCGCAGTAATAAGAACTTCGGAGAAGGGTGTTTTACTCATTAGAGCCTCGCTAATCTTCTCTATGGATGAAATAAGTATAATGAAAGTTACTGGTACTTTGAGAAAAGCCAAAAGAATCTGGGAGAGTTTACCAAAAAGACAGATATTTAGAACGTGATAATCTAGCTGAAATTGTGGCCAAATTTAGTAATTTTCATGAAAACAAGGAATATAAGAGTATGGAATAATAGACTTAAACTTTTATAGCTCCCATAATATAGGCTTAAAAGAGGTGATATAATCCATGTTTACACCGCCCGGTATGGGTTATGACAGAGCTATAACAATTTTCAGCCCTGAGGGAAGGCTCTACCAGGTTGAATATGCTTTTGAAGCTGTAAAGAGAGGTATGACTGCTTTAGGAATAAAGGCTGTGGATGGAGTGGTTCTAGCAGTTGAGAAAAGAAGCCCTTCACCACTTGTTGAGGGAACAGAGAAAATAAAGAAAATTGATGATCACATAGGTTTAGCCTTCGCAGGATTATTCGGTGATGCACGTGTTTTAATAGATCAAGCAAGAATATATGCACAAATCCATAGATTGGTATATGGAGAAAAAATACTTGTAGAATTGCTTGCAAAGAAAATTTGCGATATAAAACAAGCATATACACAACATGGAGGAGTTAGACCCTTCGGTGTAGCATTTCTTTTCGCCGGTGTAGATAAAAAAGGTCCCCAGCTTATTCAAACCGACCCTGGAGGCAACTACATGGTGTGTAAAGCTAGAGCAGTTGGTGCTGGAGCTCAAAGAGCCTTTGAGATTCTAGAAAAGGATTATCATGATGAAATAACACTTGAAGAGGCCATATTACTTGCTTTAAGATCTTTAAGAAACGCTATGGAGAACGAATTCAGATCTGAAAATATTGAGGTAGCTATTATCAATATAGAGGATCAATTATTTAGGATTCTATCAAAGGATGAAGTAAGGGAATACATATCTAAGCTCTAACCCTTGTTTTATTTGATGAGATCATGTCGAAGAAGAAAATTACCGTAGCGAGATTGGAAAAATATGGTAAACGATTTGAAATACTGGTTAATGTGGATAAAGCATGGCGTTATAGAAACGGTGAAAAGATAGATATCTACGAAATACTTGAAGGAGAATTTATCTACTATGATGTCAGACAAGGACTCAAAGCTTCAGAAAGCGATTTAAGAAAAGTCTTCGGCACAGATGATGTCTATAGGGTGGCTGAGCTAATACTAAAAGAGGGGGAACTTCTCCTAACCTCGGAACAAAGAAAAGAGCTTATTGAAGCTAAGAAAAGACAAATAATAGATTTCTTAGCACGAAACACTATAGATCCTAGAACAGGGCTCCCTCACCCTCCAAAAAGAATAGAATTAGCTATGCAAGAAGCAAGGATAGGAATTGATCCATTAAAACCTATTGAAGTACAAATAAATACTGTTATTAAAGCTTTGAGACCCATTCTTCCCCTCAAAATTGCTAAATCTATTGTAGCTGTAAAGATCCCTCCTAAATATATTGGCAGAGTATACGGTCCCCTGTCCAAGCTTGGAAAAATCATACGTGACACCTATCTAAGTGATGGAACATGGATTGCAGAACTAGAGATTCCGGCTGGTATGCAAGAAATTCTAGTAAATAGGGTTAATGAGGTAACACGGGGTAAAGGAGAGGTTAAAATATTAAAGACAGTCTAGAATACCTAATTTCGGGTTCTATTACAAAGGTGAATGCATTTTGACATTGTATATAAAACATAAACAGATAGTTGTGCCGGGAGAACTCATCATAGATGAAGGGAAATATGTAGTTGAGGGCAAAGTCTATTGTATTAATAAAAGATACTACTCAAAGGTTTTAGGTCTAGTAGAGGTTGATGAAGAAAATAAGAGAATAAAGGTAATCTCTCTAAAGGGAAAATATATTCCAGAAGTGGGAGATATTGTCATAGGTAAGGTTATTGATGTTGGGCTAACAAATTGGACAGTTGATATAAACTCACCCTATACAGCTATATTGCAGGTTACCGAGGTTTTTTCAAAGCCCACATCGATATCGAGAAATAGTTTATCTCAAATTCTTGATGTAGGAGATATTATTATTGCAAAGGTAATAGCCTTTGATTTTACAAGAGACCCTTTGTTGACAATAAAGGAATCAAAACTGGGTAAAGTTACTAAGGGTACAATGGTTGAAATAGATCCCAGCAAAATACCTAGACTTATAGGCAAGAAGGGATCCATGATTAGTATGATAAAGGACATGCTTGATGTAGATATTATTGTAGGAAAAAATGGTAGGGTCATTGTCGTAGGCAAGAATCCTCTAAAGGAGGGGATCTCAACCTTGGTAATAAAGATGATAGAGAAAGAAGCTCATACTACAGGCTTAACAGATAGAGTAAAGATATTTATAGAAGAAAAGCTAAGGGAGGTAAAGCAATGAAAATTTCACCGATTAAACTAATTGATGAAAATGGAAGGAGAATAGATGGAAGACTGCCACATGAGATAAGGAAGGTGAAGATAGAATCTGGTGTATTAAAAAATGCTGATGGTTCCGCATATATAGAATTGGGGAATAATAAGATAATCGTTGCAGTTTACGGTCCACGCGAAGTATATCCAAAGCATCAAGCATTAGCTGATAGAGCACTCCTAAGATGTAGATATTCGATGGCTCCCTTTTCTGTAGAAGAAAGAAAAACTCCTTCGCCTACACGTAGGGAAATCGAATTATCAAAAGTGATAAGAGAGGCCTTAGAGCCCGCAATATTTTTGGAAGAATATCCTCGAACAGCAATCGATGTATTTATAGAGGTTCTAGAGGCTGATGGAGGAACCAGGACAGCTAGTATTACTGCAGCTTCTGTAGCTTTAGCAGATGCTGGCATTCCCATGCGGGATTTAGTAACCGCTATAGCGATTGGGAAGGTGGAGGGGCTACTTGTTGTAGATCTTAATGGCCTAGAAGACCAGTATGGAGAGGGCGATATGCCTATTGCTATGATGCCACAATTAGGATATGTTACTTTGTTTCAAGCAGATGGTAGATTTACTGCAGAAGAGTTAAAAGAGGCATTCAAATTAGCTAATGATGCTATCAAGAAAATTTATGAGGAACAGAAACAGGCTTTAAAAAGAAAGTATCTTAAGGTGGCTGAAATAGGTGAGATATAGTGTCATCCAAGGCTAGCGAAGTATTATCTTTACTTAAGAGAGATGTGCTATTAGGTAATCTCAAAAGAGGTGAAAGACTTGACGGCAGAGGACCAGAAGATTATAGGGAAATAAAGATAGAGACTGGGATCATAGGTAAAGCTGAAGGATCAGCACTTGTACATATAGGAGACACCAAGGTTATAGCTGGCGTGAAGGCAGAAATCGGTACACCTTTTCCGGACACTCCTAACCAAGGTGTCCAAATCGTGAACGCAGAACTCATACCTTTAGCCTCGCCAATATTCGAACCCGGTCCGCCGGGAGAAGACGACATAGAATTGGCTAGAGTTATTGACAGAGGGCTCCGGAGTGCTGAAACCATAAGACTTGATGAATTAGTTCTGATTCCTGGGAAAAAAGTCTGGACGATATTCATAGATATATATTCGTTAGACTATAATGGAAATCTTTTTGATGCCTCCGGTTTAGCTGCACTATCAGCGCTTTTGACAACAAATCTTAAAAAAACTGAAATAACTGGAGAAAATATAATTTTGAAGGAAGAAGAACAGCCTCTACCGGTAGGAAGAAAGCCAGTTTATGTAACGCTAGTTAAAATAGAGGATATACTATTAGTTGATCCCTCGTATGAGGAAGAGCTCTTAGCAGATGCGAGGATAACATTCATTGTTGATGAAAGTGATAATATCTGTGGAATACAGAAAGGTGGTAAAAAGGGATTTAAACCTAGTGAAATATTAAAAGCAGCAGATATTGCTATAGAGACCGCTACAAAACTAAGGAAAATTCTGCCAAGTACTTAGGCCAATGCTTATATCTATGCAGTTCATGAGAATGAAGGTGCTGATAAATGGGTCGTACAAAGACCGTTGGCAGTGCTGGTAGATTTGGTGCAAGATATGGATCTACTCTTCGAAAAAAAGTAGCATTAATAGAGGCTAGGATGAGAGCACCTCATAGATGCCCCCGATGTCGTGCTAGAGGTACATTAAAGAGATTAAGTGTGGGAGTATGGATGTGTAGGAAGTGTAAATATACATTTGCTGGTGGAGCATGGGTTCCTAGAACACAGGTGGGGAAAACTTTTACTCCAGAAGAATTGAAACAAATGGGGCTAAAATAATTAGAATAATTATGTGCTAATATTGATGCAATGCTGTTAGCTTTTTTGTGGGGGTTCGCTCATTGTGGGGTGCTGGGATTAGGTGGGTTTGGGCTTCCCCCTAGCTAATGTTTTCATCATTCCGTCGCGGGGTCGCCCACACAGCTAGCCCAGGCACCCCTCCTCACACACCCCCACTCCCCCAGCGTAGGGGCAGCCCCCGAGCAAATAGCTGGGGGAGTGGGGGTGTGTGAGGA
>JALURH010000071.1 GCA_027017025.1 Thermofilaceae archaeon | reverse complement strand
GGAAATTAGGCGTGTTAAGTCGCTAGTTAAGAAATTTAGGGGCGCTTATAATGGCCGCGTGGAAGTAATTTTTGGCCCTGTAGGTTTTCCCGCAAGTTCACCTGAGCTTTTAAGGGAGGCTGTAGCTGAGGCCCGCTCTATGGGTATTAGGCTACACACCCATGTTTCCGAGAGTTTCGTGAATGTTGAGCTCTCAAGGAAGATCTATGGTTTACGGGAGGTTGAGCTCCTAGAGAAGATAGGTTTTCTGGGGCCAGATACTATCCTTGCTCACGCTGTTTACCTCAGTGACTACGAGATTAAAGCTTTATCGAAATACCGTAGCTCCGTTGTGCACTGTCCTTCAAGCAACGCTAAGCTAGGTAACGGTATTGCTAGAGTAGCTGAGATGCTGTGGAATAATATTCCAGTAGGACTAGGATGTGATGGCGCAGCTAGTAATAATAGCCAAGACTTATTTTTGGAGATGAAACTTGCCTCACTCCTCCAGAAAGCTAGGTTAAGGAACGCAAGTATCCTCTCTCCATGGAAGCTTCTAGAGATGGTAACTATAGGTGCTGCCCGTATACTAGGTAAGGATAGATACATTGGTTCCATCGAGGTAGGCAAGAAAGCTGACATTATCCTACTCGATCTGAGGAAAACATACTTTATCCCTAGGAGAAATATTGTGTCACATCTAGTCTATAGTGCTAGAGGCTCCGATGTGGATATGGTAATTATTGATGGGAAAATACTGTATAGGGACGGTATTTTCAATATACCTCTAGACCTTGAGGAGTTTTACAAGAAAGTGGAGGAGAAATATGGGGAAATTGTCTCAAGATTCAAGTGGAGACGATAACTGGCTACTCTATATCGTTTCTTTCCTCTCATGCCTTTTTGGGTTAGGCTTGGGAATAGCCCTACCTAGTCTTTCCCCTCTAACGGTAGCTCTTGGTGGTAGTGAGTTAGAAGCCGGATTAGTTATAGGCATATGGGGTTTAACGTATGTTTCATTAAGTATTCCAGCAGGCATAGTAGCTGATAAAATAGGTGCCGGCAGGATTGCTGCTATAGGCATGATGGGGAATTCATTAACAGCTGCAATATACCTTGTTTCCGTGGATCCTTCGACTCTCGTATTAGGTAGGTTATTGCAAGGAGTTTTTGAGTCGCTAATATGGAGTGGTATTTTCGGGCTTATTGCATCTATATACTATGATAAGAGGATAAAGGCTCTAGGGTTTCTCTCTGGGACAATGTTGCTGGGATTTAGTGTAGGTCCAGCTATCGGGGGATTAATGAGCGCTTCCCTAGGTCTTAGATCAACGTTTATACCATATATGCTTCTCAGTGTTCTCTCTGGTCTAGGTCTCTCCTTTATCTCAAGGAGAATAAAGCTACCCTCCAAGGAGAAGGTAACATCAAGATTTGATCTAGGGGTATTGGATATAGTTGTTTTCCTAGTTATCTTACCATACCTGCTTATTGTATTCACTTTCGGCGTTTTTGATAGTGTTCTTCAAACGTTTTATCCAAAGATAGTGGGAAGATGGGGTAGTGAAGAAGTTGGTGGATTACTTCTTACGGCGTATTATTTATCGATACTCACTAGCCAGTTATCGCTTAGATATACTGCTAGGGTTGTAGAGCACCGTTTTTACACACCTCTATCCTTCTTATCTTCTCTGCTCCTAGTGAAGGCTTTTCTCTCTATACCCTTCAGGAACCCTACCACCCTGCTCTCGGTATGGATATATATTGGCTTTGTTATTGGCACGAACGTAGTTAAAATCCAAGCTTTTCTATCGGGTAAATTTAGGTCTAGGTCGTCAACAGCTATGGGTATGTATAATACGTCGTGGGGGCTTGGATATATCTTAGGTGCTCCGATAGCTGCCCTCGTCTCTAGTTACGTGAATATATTTGTTTTTATCCAGGTATTGCTTGGGGCTTCATTCTTGTTATCGCTATATTATATATTTATTAGGTAATCTTCAATAGGGTTGTTTAAATTCCATATAGTATGGAGGAGGGTTTCTACGCATACAGGAGGCTTCAGGACTATAACGTCGCTGGTAGAGAGCTTAGGGCTAAGAGGAGATTACTGGTATATGGTACCTGTATTAGAGATGAATACCCGGAGATATTCTCGGCTTGGGCTAGGGGTAGAGTTCCCTTAGCTGTGTGTATGGAGGCAGAACACTTTAATATGGTTGGGTTAAAGCTTGCATCAATTATTTGTAGAGTAGATCTAGAGGAGGTTATTGTGCTTACAGTAGATGGCTCTCCCCACTGCGTACAGCTTCACCACGTACTTGAGGAGGTTAAGAAGATAATTGGGGGAAATAAATCCATGATAAGACATTTCGTAGTAGAGAAAAATAGGGTTGTAGAAGTAGATCCCATCACTATAAAAACTGCGAGGTATCTCTCTAGGGTGAAGAAACTAATTGATAGGGGAAAACCTCCTGTTTAAATTTTATATCTTAAATCCTTTTTCTACTTATGGTGACAAATTGTTGAGGAAAACTATCGAGATAACGCTTGTTGCCGCCTTCTCCACGCTATGTGCACTACTCACCTTCTTCACAGCTATTCCCTCGCCAACTGGGGGATACACCCACATAGGTGATTCAGCTATCTATCTGGCAGCCCTCTTATTTGGCTCTAGAGTTGGGTTATTAGTAGGGATCATTGGACCAGTTGTAGCTGATATGATAGTTGGTTACCCAAGGTGGTATGTTACCCTAGTTGCACATGGGTTACAGGGCTATATTGCTGGTTTCGGGAGGAAAAAGGGTACATTGTGGCAAGCTATACTGTTATTCACGGCAGGTTTAGTTATGTCTCTAACATACTTCGCTGTAAATGTCTTTATAAAGGGGTTTGCTCTAGCTATCCTATCATTCATTAGGGATTTCTTTGGGCAAACCCTTGTTTCAGTAATTATCGCTATCCCTGTAGCAAAAGCTGTAGAGAAATCTGGGGTTATTAGTAGGCTAGAGAAATAGTTTTTCCCATTCCCCGCCATAAATAGTCTATGTGGTTGCCCGTGCGTTATTTTTTGGTATTTCGGAAATTGTGGAAACCTGCACAGGCTTCCTTCTCTGGTCAGGTTTTCATTCCATATTGAGGGGCTATCAGGGCACCACATACCACGAACAGCAAGTGTTCTTTCAAGCCGTATTAAAAATCTATGCTTTACGGTGATATTTTCTAAAAACTCGGTTGTTTTTTATGTATTAAGAATGCAAGAAAATAAATAAAGGTATAAACATTATGGTTATTCGTGATAGCGGCACCCTGGGGATATTTATGGATATTTGTGAACGTGTGAAGATAACGGTAGCGTACTATATAGTTACATATGTGGTCTCCTACGGCATGGCATTCTTAATTCTTATATACACAGCAGGTACAATAGCGGATAAACCGGTTTTTGTATTCTTAATCAACATTTTATTGCTATCTGTATTCCTTTTAATTGCCTATGCGTTTTATAGAAAGATAGGTGGAAGAGCGTTTAGAGAGTATATTGGATTAAAGAAAGAGGGGTTGCTGGAGAGCCTAATAGTCACAGCCGCTTTTTTCGCGGCACTAAACTTAATATTGGCGACACTAGCATACTTGTTTCTCGGGGTAAATCCTCTAGCTAAACTCGTCGAGAGTGCCTACATGTATTCTTCGACCCCTTGGTTTGACCATATAGACCCTAAACTATTGCCCGTTGCGGCTACTGTACTCTGGCTCGTCTCGGGCACAATTCATTTCGCCTTTATGCAGGCTTTCCCCTATGAGGTCTTGTTTGGGAAGCTTAAGAAGTATGTAGTTCCTTTGATATCTGCTCTCTTCATACCATTTTATAACTTGCCTCTCTTAACTGGGGAGTGGAAGCCAGATGATATAGTTTTTCTAGGCATTATATGCCCGTTAATTTATCACTTATGTAGGAATTCACTGGGAATAATCCTAAACTATGTATTCTTCTATGAATTACCGGTCTTAGTAGCGTTCCTTAAGGGATGGGGTGAAGAAGCCTTCCAGATTTTCCTCGTGGGGCGGTTAGTATGGGGATTAGTATGCCTACTAATTTTCGTAGTAAAATACTTAGAGATTAAAGTATAGTTATGTATTGCGACGTTTAAGGCTTAATTCTCCGCACTATTAAGTGAGCCGTCTCCTCTAACCGTACACTCTATATATTTTGTTGTGATATGGTTTTCATCGGTTTCAGCTTCGCCTAGAGGGCTCGCTACTTCTGCTCATCCCGTAGGATCATGGGTGGTTATTGAGGCCTACGGCACGCCCCCGTCTATGGTTAGCTCTGTGGAGCTTGGAGCACTGCTCCCATCGCCCCACCCAGCTTTAGTAACACGATAAAAACTTATTCAGACACGGAAAGACACAGATACAGAAAGCTACAATCTAACGTTTCTGCTGCCCCAATCTACCGAAAACTATGTTTATCTCTACCTCGGGGATTTAGATCTTGATGAAGAAGATCGGAGTAATTCACGCGAGATTTACTAGTATCGGGTGTACGAGTTGCGGCGAGATAATTAAAATATGGCTCCTCAAAATCCCGGGGGTTATTAGAACTGATGTAGATCGGAGAGGCAATGCGTACATATATTTTGACCCCGAGGAAACTAATGTGGAGAAGATTCTCGAGAACCCTAGTATTCGTAGCGCCTATAGGATTGATGTATTCAGAGTAGATTACTTAGATAATCTACCTGAGTATTCTTTCGGCACTTAGTGAGCTATTTACTGTGAGGATAAACCATATGAGTCTTAACTAGGTATTATGGATTTAGGTATCTAGGATATGTCTAGCACCATAAGTATTTATTGGAGAGGTAAGCCTACGTTCGCATCCTTCCTAGGATACTATGTTAGCTATACCCTTCCAATAACTGTACTTGTTTTAACCATCATACTGCTCCAGACACTTCCCCCCGGAATGAAGGCAGCTCTCATACAGCTAGCTGAGTATTTTAAGTGGATGTTCCCAGGTACCTCGGGGTACGAGTTCCTGGTGCTCTCATTGTCGTGGGCTCTGACGCTAATCCTAGGTTTAGCCCTGTGGGTTGTTAAGATCTCGCTTAGACCACTTATATTCTATGTAGCTGTATTAACGGTACCCGAGCTTGCCCGCGGGCTAGGGCTATTGTCTTTAAGCGATTTCTACAGTAGAGTTGTTCTCTACCTAGTTGCGTGTATTGTAGCATTTATTGGGGTCGAGTTCTACAGGAGAAGCTACGAGTATTATATTACCAACCACACTATAGTTCTACGCGGAGGATTAATCTCCAAAACTGAGAGAAGCGTTTTACTCTCTAAGATTGAAGACGTAGTTGTCCTTAAACCGCTTCTCGGCAGAATAACCGGTTTCGGCCATATCATTCCAGTAACCGCTAGCCAGATAGGGCTTGGGGAGACAGGTAGCATAGTTCTAGCCGAGACGAAGATCCCCAAGACGCCCGTGTCTACCAGCGTTGGAGGTTTTAGGACAATTTTTGACTTTAAGCCTAGACCACATAACTCGCTCTACGGTATAAAAAACTCTGAGAGAATTAGAGAGACTATACTGGGTCTAGCCGTAATGGGGGAAGAATACTTGAGGAGAACAGCTCTAGGCATAGAACGCATAGAGAAGCTACTACAGGAGAAGAGGGAAAATTCTGCCAAGAGGTAAAAACTGGTTCATAGCCCCCAACAGGTAAAGGAAATCTAAGATTATTTTCTCAGGATTCGAGAAAGCTGTGTCTCCTCCTCACTATTCCGAAAGAGATTAACGCGATTTAATCTCGATGAATCTACCTAGGACCGAATGAACTTAGATCCATAGATAAGGATGCTAACGAAAAAACACTACAGCACTATTAAATTAGCCAACTTAGTTCATCGAAGAGGATTATCCCCAGGAGATGAGCTATGAGTATAGATACTCCTTCGTCAACAGTTAGTTTCCCGTCATCCACTATAGCTTTCTTAACTATCCATAGTGTCGCTGCTATAGCTAGGAACTGGTATAGGACGTATCCATCAAGGTATACTGGCACTATTAGGGCTATTATGGGGAATACTAGCATTATGCTCTGAACAACACCTGAAATCAGGTTTGATACCCCTAGTTCAATATGCCCTTTACGTGCCCCGATGATAGCTAAGCCATGCTCGGGCACGCTGCCAGCAAACGCTATTAGTGTCGCTGCTATAACTACGTGGAGATTAAGTGTATGCACAAAGTACTCTGATGCACTAGATATCAGCTCCGCGCTAACAAGTATTCCTATAATACCTAGTAGCAAGGGATATAACCATCTTTTTGATCTAGTCTCTAAAACCTTAGCTGTCTTCCTGGATTTCCTCGACATAAAGTATAGGTAACTTATGTAGGATAAAAGGAGGAAAACAGGGACCTCCCAGGGGAGGTACGGGTCTCCGTGGAAAATATTTAGTATTAAGCCTGTTCCCAGGATTATTACGCTGAAGGAAATCGTTATTCTCATTATCTCTACATCCTGTTCAAGCGCCTCTTTTGGCACCTCAATGCTCCCTCCCCCATATGTTAGCATTATAACCAGTATACCCAGTAGTAAGCCGTTAAACGCTGAGGTGAGCATTATAGTCAATATGGTTACCTCCCTTAGATGAGGCGAGAAAGCCATAAATATAGCTAGGATAGTTTCTGGGAGATTAGAAGCTAAGCTAGAGATAACCCCCACCATGTATTCTGAGAGACCTGTATACTCGCTGAAACCCTTGAAACCCTTAATCACCGGCTCACTTGTGAGGACAACAAGTAATAAACCTAGGAGGAATGCAGCTATCGAGAAAGCTATGTTTTCTTGCCTAGTTATAGCTAGCAATATACCCGAGAAAATCAATAAGATTATTCCAGAAAGCCTCCTCCTACTCACTTATTTTTGATACATAAACAAGCTTTTAAGCATCTAGATTTCCGCAGCCAGTAAATATGGGTTACTTGGAGCAACACTTATAGGAAGCAGCTATTACTCTTCTACAAGATAAAGTATTTTTCCTAAAACACCTAGGTAGGCTAGCACTATAGTGATTATGGAGAGATATGTAAGATATGCCCCTAAGATTATATAGTCTATCCTCGAAGTCTTTACATCTCTAAAGAAAAACCTGCTCTCATAGGCGCCAAACCCCCTACTCTCCATAGATAGGCTTAGTGTTATAGACCTCTTGACTACTAAGGCAAGTAGGGGAGTGAATATAGATACTATCCTTTTTATGGGGCTCCTAGGCCCCTTATAGCCCCTTATTTTCCTAGCAATAAGTATATTGGATAAATCCCTATAGACTATTGGCGCCATCCTGAATGTAACGTAGGTAGCGTACGAATACCGATAATTTATTCCTAGCTGTCTAGTGAGGCTTACAGCTAAGTCTCTAGGATTTGTTGTAGCCGCTACCGTTAACGAGTACAGAGCTATTGTCGCTACTCTCAGCGCTAAAAGTAAGCCGAGTACTATTCCCTCTTGGGTTAGCTTAACAAAATATAGGTCTATAGTAATGTTACCTCTCCTGTAGAGAACCATGTTTATCCACCCATGTCCAAGAACTATTGCAGCTATACCAAGTACAATCCCCCTAGGGATTCTCGGCTTAGAATAAACTAGTAAGAGAATACTTGTTATAAAGTGGATCAAGATAGGCGTGAAATCGGGGAAAATCACCATATGTATGAATGCTACCAGCGTTAGCGCTAACTTAAATAATGGATTCATCCTATGCAGGACAGTATCCCCCTCGTAGTATAAACTCATTTTCAGCCACCGAGTCTTAAACGATACTCCCTCACAGCTTCCTCAATATTGTATCCTTCATCCAACAATACCTTTATTCCTGGAGGCATATCAAACCTAAGGAGCCTCATAAACTCCCTGTCTATTAGAAGCTCTTCTATTCTCCCCTGGAAGATAGTTTTTCCATCAAGAAAACCCACCACTTTATCACATATTAGTGTTGTAAGCCATGTGTCATGAGTGACAACTATTATACCTACCTTATTTTTCTTCAATTCCATTATTTCTTGTACGACCTTTACACTATATTTTCTATCTAAACCAAATGTGGGTTCATCCATTAGTACTAGAGGTCTATGTAGTACAGCCATCGATAATATAGATATTAGACGCTTCTCTCCTTGACTCAACTCGTAAAGAGACCTATTTTTCAGCTCAGATAAGCCTTTTTTATTTAGTATTTCCTCAGCTACCTGGAGAGCTTCATCTCTAGTAAAACCTTCCGCAATAAAACTAGCGGCTAAGTCTTCAATAACAGTTTTAGCTACAAATTGGTGCTCAGGGTTCTGCATTACAAAAGCTACCTTCTTGGGTGAGGGAAGTCCATCTAAGACCCTAATGGATCCCTTCGTAGGTTTCATTACACCTGCCGCAATCTTCAAAAACGTTGTTTTTCCGCTACCGTTGGGGCCGATTATACATGTTACGTCTCCTCTAGATACCTTCAAAGATATATCTACTAGAGCTACGTTACCGCCAGGATATACATATCCTATATGTTTAGCATCAAGTACGATATCATCTAGTTTCCGTATTTCCTCTACACCAGGGTTTTTCCTCCGAGTCTTCATCAACAGATTCTCTGGGAGCCATATCCCAGCGTTACGCAACCTTTGTATACCGACTCTCCCTAGTACCTCATTTAGGTACCCAAATGCTTCTACATTACCGTTCTCTAGGAAAAGTATCCTGTCAACAAGGTTGAAAACATAGTCTAATCTATGTTCAATAACGATTATTGTAGTACCCTCTTCTTTAAGCTCCTTCACATAGCTGTAGAACTCCCTGGCCGACACTGGATCTAGGTGCGCTGTTGGCTCATCTAGTATAAGTAGTTTAGGGGACAGAGCTATAGCCGAGGCTAATGCAAGTTTCTGCTTCTGCCCTAGAGATAAACTATCTACTGGATCCTTCCTTTTCTCATACATACCAACTTTCTTCAGGGAGAACTCTACTCTCTCCTCAATCTCCTCTATAGGTACAAGTAGGTTTTCTAGCCCGAAAGCTACCTCCTCCTCTACCGTAAACGCCACTACCTGTGATTCTGGATCTTGGAAAACAAAACCAACATGTTTAGCCATTTCAGCTATGCCTTCCTCCCTAGGGTCCTTACCAAATACTCTTATCTCGCCATCTAGTTCCCCTGGTATAAAATTGGGTATTATTCCATTAAGGGTGAGAACAAGGGTTGTTTTACCACTACCAGTAGGACCTAATACTAGGAGCAACTCTCCCCTATTTAGAAAAAAAGAGATATTTCTGAGGACGGGTTTATTTTGTCCAAGGTAGGTGAATGTCAGGCTCTTTACTTCAACTGCTTTTTGCACTCATTCTCACCGCTCTACCCAGTGGGAATGCATCTAGCACCCCTGCTTTAGCTACATTATCTAGCACAGCTTTCACCAGTATCCCAGCAAATACTGCACCGCTAATAAAGTACATGGACCAGAAAACTAGTCTTTCATGCGGGGCTAGTGGTGTACCTACACCATAAAGTAGGAAATCAGCTGGAATGGCCCAGAGAGCTGGTGCTGCTCCAGCTAAAGCCATTGTCACCCAACCCCACCTCTTGTATCTCGTGGCTGCAAACACTATTTCACTCATAAGTCCCTGCATAAATCCGTAAAGCAAGACTGTTGAGTAAAATTGGGTACCGAAGGCTAGTTCAGCTACCGCCGCCAGGAACTCTCCTAAGAGAGCTATTAATGGTTTACGTATAACATATGCTGGTACTGTTGCACCAATAAACCATACGCCGTAGATTAATGGTAGGAACATTAATCCAAGAATAAGTTTAGCTAGATCCCATACTATATTTGACCACACTAGGAATATTGCCCCTATTACGGCTGAAACAACCGCTGTGAACACTATATCTAGTGTCGTTGGCTTCGACGCCTTCATGGCTACCTATTGTTTATTATATAACCCGGTTTATATTTTTCTATAGAGCTTATCTCCTCAATAAAGTAATCGCACGGGTATAAAATATATATTACATAACTGAGTTATATATTGTGTTTCCTCAAGTAATTGCTTCTAGGGTATATATCCCCGCCATAAGAGCCGGTGTAGTACAGAGATTAAGGAGGCATAGGTGGGATGAAAACAAGATCGCTAGAGCTCTAGGTATCACGCAAGCTGCGGTAAGCAAAAAGTTGAGATACAATAAGTGGGTAGAGGATTTAAAACAGCTAGGAACTAATACTACGGAGATTAATGTAGTAATTAGCGCTATCTTCAACTTCATTCTAGAGAACAGATTGGAGGAAGCTGGAACTCTTATAAATAGATACTGGTATTTACTGCTCGCAAGCGGAGATATCTGTAGGATACATCGAGAACGTTTTAGGTGGTGGATAAATGACTGCAATATATGTATGAGAACATTTTTCCCAGAGATTGAGCCAACTAGAGCCGCTGTTCTAGCTAATGTTGAGAGAGCCCTTATAATACTCAAGCACTCGAATACGTTCGCATCCGTAATCCCTGAGGTACTATCCAACATAGTTATGTCAGTACCAGGTGCTAGAGGGATTAACGATGTTGCAGGTATCCCAGGACGTATATCTAGGTCGGGTGGTAGAGTTATAGTTAGGGAAAAACCATCTTTTGGTGCGTCGAGGCATCTAGCAGAGGTTCTTTTAGCTTCTAGGATTTATAGAGCGGCTATAAACATAAGGTTTAATGAGAAAGTCGAGGAGGCGCTGAAAAAACTTGGTTTTAGATACGTTAAGTTTACCAGCTCCAAATATCCCTCCAGGAACCCAGCCGCAGAAGCTATAAAAGAACTATATCATGTAGGCAAGCTAACTAGAGCGGTGATTGATACAGGGGGTGAAGGTATAGAGCCTGTAACATATATATTTGGTGCTAATGCAGTAGAGGTTGCTACAATAGCGGTAGAAGTGTCGCGGCTGCACGCTGAGTCCTACGATAAATATGTACTCCAATAATGTAATTACTAGAGTGAGTTTTTACCCGCTGGATAACTGTTTTTGAAAAAATCATTAGGGTGTGCTAGTAATTATATATAGGGTGAATATCTATACTTCCTCATAAGGTGTTATCATGAGTACACAAAGTAATCGTGAAATAGCCATAGAGCTTCTCAAAATAGTGGGGCTAACGGGGCTAGAAGCAGAACTATACTTATTGTTGCTGGAGAAAGGCCCCATGAGTACCCCCGAGATATCAGACTACCTTGTGAGGCATAGGCCTCAAATCCACGTTGCACTCAGCAGGCTATCATCCAAGGGTTTTATAGAGGAGCTAGGGGGTAGGCCCAAGAAGTATCGTGCAGTTAACCCCGAGATAATGTTTAATATCTTTGTTCAAAACCTTAACTCGCTTGCTAGAAAAGCTCTAACATATATGAAGAATCTTTCGAAGCCTGTCCCGGAGGAAAGGCAAGGTGTGTGGCTTATTAAGGATCCCGACGTAGCGAGAGCTAGGTTAGCTAATATAGCGCGTGAAGCTAAGACAGATGTTATTGTTTCAGGCAATATACGTTTTCTAGGCTATATGGCTAGTATACTTGAGGAGTTAACGGAGAAGAACATTAGGGTCTATGTTTTGTCCTATACGTTGGGTGAAATAGCTTCTGATTTCCTAAAACACGATTTACCCTTCCTT
Organism: Thermofilaceae archaeon; assembly: GCA_027017025.1. GTDB lineage: Archaea > Thermoproteota > Thermoprotei > Thermofilales > Thermofilaceae > JALURH01. Next base: position 2,850 of record JALURH010000071.1, on the reverse strand, counting down.
AAGCATTTCAAGGAGGCTATCTCTGGGGATATCGTGGTTGTAGCTGACTCCAGTATCGGCGGACTAATAAAGTCTAGACCAACGCTTCACCCAAGATATGGCGTGGTTGTCGAGGAGAGAGCATTACTAGACTATTTAATACATGACTTCGTTAATAGGTGGGTTAAAGGTAGAACAATAGTTGATGAGTACGAGCAGCTCCCAGTAACCTACACCTTCCATAGGCTGGCCATAATTGAGGCAAAAAGGCTTTTAGATAAGGGTGTAAAGCTAGGGTTAAGGGTTAGAGGATATAATACTGAAACAGGAGAGCCTATAGACATGGTTGGAGAAATAATTGATGCTGTACTTGAGGTTCCAGCTGGATTAGCTCAATTCAGGGTAAAGAGCAATGGACAGATATTGAGGGTTGGGGGACTAGATGCTGTAATCGAGGAAATAGCTGGCGAACAATTCACTCTCTACGAGTTAACGGGGTCTTGAATATTGACAATTTTTAATGAAAACTTTCTGATAACATACAGCGGAAGTGGGTAGTCAGAAATTTAGGTATTCGCCTTAGAGTAGAATAAACTGCTAGCAGTTTATTCTACTTACGCTGTATTTAAACAAGCAACCCATTTTATCTATAGTACTCCTCTGCCTGGAACATTCTTATCTCCCTTTAAGCTAGCTAAAATGCTAGGCGGATTCTCTAAGCAAAGGATAAACTCTATATGACCTTGATTATCTTAGAGAATAACCTCTTCATTACTATCATAGAACTTAGGGAGTAAAACCAAGTAAAAGTAGCTATGTGCTAAGATTAGAAACTGCTTTGTAGAAGTGTGTCAACTATGATTTTTTGTATTTTTTAGGCTTAGTGTTGTTATGTATGTTGTGGAAGTTATGGTTTATATACCTCCTGGATATATGGATTTACCTGTATTTCGACCCTGGTGAGGATGGCTAGGGCTATGAGTACTGGGTGAATCTGTGTTCGATGAGGGGAGCGGGGGCTCAGCAACTACATATAGCGTACAGCAACCCCCACCCCCACAGTCATGCACAGAAGAAAACAAGCCGTAATAACCCACTCCGTATCATTTTGATACGGAGTAAGGGAACGGTTAGAAACATATTCTTTTCGCCACATATCATTAAACATGAATGAGAGGAAAGCTTTCCTCGCGCAAGCGGCTTTCGAGGCCATGAGGGCCTACGAGGTTCCAGGAGAGGAGTGGTCGCTAGACGAGATAGAACTGCTCCCCCGCTTCCTGTCGGAACTCAGAGAGGAGTCACTGTTGCTTGACTTGGCTGGAGGATATGGGAGGGTCTCACATAGGCTTCTGGATTACGGACACCGCGTTGTGCTCCTTGACTTGTCCATTCACTCATTAAGAGCCGCGAAGAGAAAGCTAGGAGATAATCCCCGACTTGACATCGTCCAGGCGGATATGCTGAGGATACCATTTAGGGAGAACTCATTTGACGGCGTCTGGTTCAGCCAAGCCTTCGAGTACGTCCCGCCAGAGCTACGCCGTAATGTGCTAGCCGGTATCGCTAGGGTGCTAAAGAAAGGTGGCGTACTGTTCGTCAATGTCGCGCACATCATGGGAGAATGCGGGTTGCTACGCTATCTGCTAAACTACCTCTACTGGCGCTTCATCAGGAAGGCACCCGTACGCCTTGGCGACTACATCTACTGGCTCGAGCTGGAGCACTATAGGGGCTGGCACTACCACTCGCTAGTGATCTCTAGGAGGAGGCTCGAGCGGCTCTTGAGGGAGCACTACTTGCTCGTCGATAGGAGGATATTCGTGAGAGACTACTTTGCGTACATCCTAAGAAGAAGATAGACTGGCGAAAACAGAACATGGCACAACATTATGTAAGCTAGATATTAAACCTAAGAAAGCCGTTAGCCTTATCACAGGCTTATTGGCGTCTAGGTAATAGGGGTATTAAAGCTAGGCACTAGGGAGGAAGTTAAGGAGTATTTCGGTCTCGACAAGCTACCCCCAGGTGTGCCAGAGATTATCTAGGTACATAATAAACCGAGACGAGTAACTATAATTTTCGCTACAAAGGAGAAGAATCTCTAGCTATTCAAGTATACGAAAATAACCCTCACGCGGCTTCCTCCTAATCCTTTTAAAAACTTCTCTTCAGCATGAAGAACTATTACTCAATGCTTTACGCGAAGACCAATGCTTAAGTGGCCGCTAATAGTAATATTGCTAGTCGTAGCCATGTCTAGTGTTCACACTAGGTTTATGGCTTCATACCTTAAACTACTAGAGTGTGATAGCCTATGCTCACCCTTTCTATATTTAACCGTAACGTTAGTATCCCCTATCCTCTCTACCTACATTTCTGCTTAACCACATTGTCTCGCCTAGCCTCCTGTACAGCTTCAGGTAAAAGACACAGGCGTCGTAATCGGCCCACTAGCCGCAGAGCTTGAGTCTCTCCTCTCTAGTCATAGTTTTAGCTTCTGGGCAGTACACATCTATATAATGTATACAATCGTTTCCAATCGATCTCCTAACTTTTATCACGGCCAAACCCTGCACAGACCCCATTCCACCCTATAACTTCATATCCTGGGAAAAATATGAAATTAGCCTTTTTCAGCTAATTGTTACTCGAGATATAAAACAGTTACAACAGCTATGAGAACATAACTGTAAGCTAGGTATGTTAGCTATCTCCTCAGACTACAAGGCAACTTAGAGGCACTAGATTAAACCCGAGTAGATAGAGGCTAATATTGAGGAATTAATTCTGCTAGAATAAATTATTTTTGAACATTTTAGCATTAGCACTCAGGTACTGAAGTTGGGGGGGTAATGTTGATAAACTTTAGGT
>JALURH010000070.1 GCA_027017025.1 Thermofilaceae archaeon | reverse complement strand
GTTTATAGGTTCTAATAAACCTAGTACTTTGTATATTTTGTTTAGAGAACTGTGGAGTTCTAGTGCCTCTTCTATGCTTATTGTCTTTAGTAACGTATGTTCCTTCCATAAACCATTGTTTAACTCTACTAGTCCCGATATGCTCGGGCCTTGTATAGAAGTTTCTTTTAACCCACTTAGCCAGTAATACTCAAACGAGCGTATAGTCTGCTTAAAAGAGTTATGAATACCTAGAAGTAAGGGTTCCTCCACCCAGGTAGGTGTACCAACTAATTATTCTGCCCATAGGAGAATAACCTCTATCCCGCAAATACTCTACTGCTTTCTGTAGCGCGTACCTTAGTTCAGCTACCTTATTTTCAGGTAAGTCGTCGTATGTAAATACCCACGCTCCCCATTCGATACCTGCTGGATACTTTAACTTATCCCTAGCCCTATGTACTGGGTAGAACTCTATATGGAGATGATAATAGTTGTAGTTACCTCTACATGGTGCCTGGTGGAATATCATTATGTAGGGTAAGCTAAAGTCGAATAATCTATTATACATAGATACTGTTACCCTCAGGATATCAGCTAGATACTCTATCCCCCCGCTATCCAAGTCTGAGAGATGGAGTACGTGTTTTCTCGGGTAAATATGGACTTCATACGGCCACATCGCGAAGAACGGTAAGAATGATGTAAACAGCTTATTCCTATATAGAACTCTCTTACCTTCTTTCTCCTCAAACCCTAATATATGACAGAATAGGCATTCATTATGTTCCTTATAGAACTCCCTAGCATTCCTTAATTCAATATTTATCCTTGGGGGAATAAATGGAAGAGCATATATCTGTGAGTGAGGGTGGGTAAGGGAGACGCCTATTAATTCACCTTTATTTCTGAAAGGTATAACATAACATATTTCTTTGTCCCTACACAGCTTGGCGGTCTCCTCCCCGAGAATTCTCAAATACTTCCTGAGATTTTCTATAGGAATAGTATCTAGATCCCCCTCATGTTCCGGGCTCTCTATAACCACCTTGCAGTATCCGTATCCAGGTTCTACCCTGTAGATATCCCTACTCTCCACGGAAGTTCTAGCATCTGGCCTCAATGCTGGGAAACGATTATCTAGGACCAAGACATCCCAACCATATCCTGTCTCAGGTGTCCCTGGACAAAAAGGACATTTCTCCTCCCTCCAGGGACGCGATTCCCTCTTGCTGGATACAATAACCCATGTCCCTAGGATAGGATTCCACCTAAGTTCATTACTCATTGAGACACCTCTGGGAGACACTCCCGGTTAATTAAATATTTCTCGGCTAGATATACATTCACGTTTTGTTAACAATTTATTTCTACCATAACCTTTATAGTTAGTGAAGGCTCTCTCAGCTTTGAGAGAAATTGACTAATATATTAGTAACTATACCCTATCTACTACATATCTACAACCATGGTAATGCTATAAGAATCGAATATTTAGTGGATGGCCTAGAGAATATGGGTTTGGGAGTCACACTATTCATGTATGATCTACCATGGGTACATTCAAGGTACAGGGATAGATACATGTACTTATATCCAACAAAAACTGAAATCATACTCGCTACAGCGTTACTGAAATATCTAACCAAGATGCCGGCTTATGACCCCCTATGTAGTTTTTTTAGTCCTATAAGGTTCTTCAGGAGAAGAATGCTGGAGGCGATACTGAAGGAAGATATACATCTAGTACAAGTAGAGAATCTATGGCCATTACCTCCCACCATTAAAGCTCTCCGGGGAAGAATACCTGTAGTTGTAACGGTACACGATGTATATAGTGAGCGGTACAATGAGTTACTGAGGTACAATGGAACTCCCCGCTTGCTAGCTAGTATCCTGGAGATGAAAATTAGAGAAATGGAGATAGAATACCTCAATATGGCGGATAGTGTTATATGTTTATCCGAGTATGATAAGGGAAAATACATTAAGATGGGGGTTAATTGCTCTAAGATCGTAGTTATCCCTAACGGGGTTGACATCAATAAGCTAAAGCCTACGGAACCTAATAAGTCTCTTAAATCTAGGCTTGGTATAGGTGAGGACGATCTTGTACTATTTTTTGCTGGTAGCACTATGTATCAAAATAAGCAGGCAGTAGACGACCTCGCTAACATTATCCTGCCTAAGGTCCTAGAGAGGAGGAAGAAAGTAAAGTTGCTTATTACTGGAGGGATATCTAGCTACGTTAGGGAGAAGGGATACGATAGTGGATTACCTATCATACCCCTAGGTTACGTCAAAGATATTAACCAGCATTATGCTCTAGCTGATATAGTTGTTATTCCAACAGTACTTGGAACAGGATCGAAATTGAAAACACTAGAGGCTATGGCTGCGGGGAAAGTTATTGTATGCAATTCTAAGGCAGTTAGAGGCATAGCTGTAAGAAACTGGCAGGATATTATCATAGAAGACGATTTTGATACAATGATAGATTCTATACTCTATATTGCTAATGACGTGGATACTAGGTTAGAAATTGGCTTAAATGCTAGGAAACTAGCTGAGAAATATAGCTGGGATAAAGTCTGTAAAAGGTACATCAACCTTTATGAGAAAATAATTTCCTAGATCTACCGTTCACCTGAACCGTGTCTTCATTTATCAAATTGTATTGAGGTGTATTGGGCACGGCTAGGTTCATTACGGCGATGCTTTGACCCCCTCACCGCCCTATGGGAGCGGTTCTCGGGAATCGGAGCCAACTAAGAAGATATGTATCGGTAAAAGGCTTATAAAGTTTTCTAGGGATATATACCCCTAGCTGGAGACTATGAAGTTACCAGAGTACCTTACAATCAATATACCGTTTACGGCTAAAGGAGGATAGTGCCAGACTAATTTAGTGGAATACATGCTTCACGTGAGTTAAAAAATATAGTCTGATACAGAAAATTATAATTTAATGTATCTACCCCTGTTTCTATTTCTTCTCGCTGAGAAATTTCTCAGATTCCTCATAGTATTTTATAATAAGGATATCTCTATCCCTGAGGGTGAAGGCTGTGTAAGGTGGCATTATGAACCAATGTTTACCTCTTCTTACAGCAAGCACTATTATCCCCCTACTTGTAAAGTCTAGATCTATTAGTTTCTTCCCGTCATAGTCTGTCCCTACTTCCATAATAGCTATCCTTTCTTTAGTCTCCATTAATACATCCAGTAAAATTGGGTGAGGCTCTAGGTCCTCAAGTATAGGTGTAATAATTTCTCTCGAAGCATCAGATATCCGCTCTGCAGCAAAAGCCGCGAAGAGCATTGATGCTTTTTCCCGCTCTCCTAGGGTGCTGCTGACAACTTGTTTCTCGAATTCCTGGAGATATTCATCAATCACTTCTTCAAGGTCGACAACATATCGAGCGATCCATTTATCATTCATTAGGAGTGCTGAGAGAGCAAGCATTACCATAAGATCCACTATCCTGAATAGCTCTAGAATATTGCTGGACTCCTCCCTCAGAGCCTCTATCTTCAGCGTTTGTGCATTTACAGCTTTAGCAAATTTATTTATAGATTCTAGTGTTCCCTTCAGGATAAGAATATCTCCACCACGTAACCTTATGTTTGAAGAAGGCTCAAGTATCCATCTATTGTCTCTTCGTAAAGCCACTATGTTTACGATAATTTTGAGAGATGATAGTAGTTCTTCAAGCTTAGGTGTTCCATCCACACCTACTTCTACCTTAGCAATTGTTTCTTCTCCACTATAACCTCTGTATGGAGGAAATCTTGGCTTGAAGTTGAGAAGCGATTTAGCTAGGTCTCCTGACGCATCTACAATTCTATTTAACGAAGTTGCAAGTTTATGTATACTTATAGCCTTCTCCGCATCCTCGGAGTCTCTAACAGCTAGAGAGGTTTTGGCGTATATCTGAAACTCTAATAGATGAAAGGTCCTCTCTATATTCAGAACCTCCCTTGCTAGCTCTTCATCACCGCTAAGGAAGGTATAGAATGCTAGATCCAGCGATATCCGTGTAAGATCAATAGCCTCTCTTAGTAAATCTTTAACACTACTATTATTTTTTAGGAGAACGGGTAAACTGTTATCCATGTCCCCCTCTTCCACACTTAATATACATGGTCTAATATATTAGTTGAACTACATAGTTGTCATAGAAGCTTTCTCTAAGAAAAATTAAAAAGTAATTAAAACAAGTAGATATGTCCTAGCGTCAATAGGGGTGTTTAACTTGGGGCAATACTCAGGCACGTATTGACTATATCCACTAAAGATTTCAGAGATACATTCAATGAGTCTCTCCTAGCCCTGATATTTGATGTAGGAGGTATAGCTGCAGGTTTCCTCCTATATATTTACCTGGAGAGAACAGAAGAATTAGTTCCATACTCTATGTTGCTTTACCCAGGTATATTGAGTATGAGAGGCGTTATAAACGGTATCTTTAGTGGAAATTTAACCACTAAGTTACATCTTGGTACAATTAAGCCAAGCTTCAAGAAAGTGTCTAGAGATCTAAAGGTGCTCTACGCCCTTGTATTTACTCTTACCTTGGTTGGCGGTTTAACCACTACTTTAATTTGTTCATTAATAGGGATAGTTTCGGGAATTATTGAGCTATCTGAGGTCATAGGCGCTACAGTAGTTGTTATGGCTACAATGGATATATCCTTGATCCTCATATCTCCAGTAACGGCTGCTATAGCCTTCTACTCATTTAAGAGTGGGCTCGACCCAGATAAAATTGTTTACCCCGTTATGTCTACAATAGCTGATATAGTTGCTACACTATGCTATGTCTACACTCTATCAAACATATATCTAGCTAGTTCAGCTACACTATTACTCCAACTTCTCGTAGTTTTCTTTACGTTGCTCCAGGTATCCATTATATACTCGTATTTGGGAGAACGAAGCTACGTTAAGCAAATGAAGGAATGTATATTAACTGTAGTAATTGTTTCTTTCCTAGCAGGTTTCTCTGGATTTTTCCTAGATAGATTAACTAGGGTTATAGAGAGAGAAAACGGGGTATATACTGTGTACCCAGCTATTATCGACACGGTTGGCGATGTTGGTTCAATAGTTGGTTCTGTAGCAACAACACGGTTATTTATTGGAAGAGTACAGCCCTCCTTCTCCCTTATTTTAAGAAACCTTGGAGTTGTAAGTGGGGCATGGTCAGCGTCGTTGGTTCTCTTCATCGTATATTTTCTTGTAGCGGTCAACGTTTCCAGCAA
>JALURH010000069.1 GCA_027017025.1 Thermofilaceae archaeon | reverse complement strand
GGATAATGGTAAGGTTTGGATCCTACACGTAAGGAAGGGAGTGAAGGTTAGGGATGGAACCGAGTTGACAGCTGAGGTTGTAAAGTGGTCTATTGAGCGAGTAGCAAGAATCGAGGGTGATCCAGTTTGGTTTGTGAACGACTTTGTTGATTCGGTAGAGGCTATAGATAAATATACTGTGAAGATTGTTCTAAAACAACCTGTTGCATTCTTCAAAGCTATTCTAGCGGTTCCAACATATGCTCCTCTCTCCCCGAATTCGTATCCAGCTGATAAAATAGATTCTGATAATACAGCTGGGGGTATTGGCCCATACTATATTGAGAAATTCGTTAGAGACCAAGAGATAGTTCTTAAAGCTAACCCCAACTACTATGGTGAGAAACCTAAGACAGAGACTATTATCATAAAGTTCTATAAGGATGCTACAGCCTTGAGACTAGCGCTGGAGAGCGGAGAAATAGATGTTGCCTGGAGAACACTTAACCCGTCTGACATTAAGGACCTAGAAGCTAAGGGGGATTTCAACGTTATAGCTGGTGAGGGAGCATTCATTAGATACATTGTGTTAAATACAAATATTGAACCATTAAATAACAAGCTTGTTAGACAAGCATTAGCTGCAGCCTTAGATAGGAAGAGAATATGTGAAGATATATTCTTGGGGACAACTACTCCACTCTATAGTTTAGTCCCCGCTGGTATGTGGGGACACATAGATGCCTTTAAGGAGAAGTATGGAGAAGGCCCTGACTACGACCTAGCTAGACAACTATTATCCCAAGCTGGCTATTCTGAATCGAATAAGCTTAAGCTAGAATTGTGGTATACACCTACGCACTATGGTAGTACTGAGGCGGACGTTGCTGCAGCTATAAAGGAGAGCTGGGAGAAAACAGGTATGATTGAGGTAGAAATAAAGAGTGCTGAGTGGTCAACATACCTCCAGCTTACCAGAGAGAAAGGATTGCCAATAACTCTCTATGGTTGGTACCCTGACTACCTTGATCCAGATAACTTCTTGTTCCCGTTCCTTCACACAGGATCTAATAGGTGGCTTGGACTACCTTACAGTAACCCTGACATGGATAAACTACTAGAGGAAGCACAGGTTAATCCTGACCGGAGTAAGCGTGCAGAACTATATGCTGAAGTTCAGAAGATGCTTGCAGAGGATGCACCGATTATACCTATATTCCAGGGCAAGCTATTCGTCGTGACTAAGAAGAATATTAGGGGAGTAGTCATAGATCCATATATGTTGCTTAGATACTGGCTTATCTACAAGGAATAAATTTTTTATCTTTTTTCCACCTATTGGTGTAGAAATGGCTTCACTAAAGGCATATATAATTACGAGGATTCTACTCACGATACCCATGATTTTCATCCTCCTAACACTCGTATTCTTTATTATGAGGATATTGCCCGGTGATCCGGTATTAGCTATTGTGGGTATGAAAGCTTCTCCAGAGCAGATAGAGAGACTTAGGAGAGAGCTTGGTCTCGATAAATCATGGCTTGAACAATACATTGATTATGTTGCAATGATATTCCGCGGAGACCTTGGTAGATCAATGATCTGGGGTAGAAGACCGGTAGTACGGGAGATTTGGGATCGTTTCCCAGCTACACTAGAGCTAACAATATTTGGTTTCACTGTAAGCGTACTAATAGGGCTTCTAACGGGTGTATTAGCGGCGCTTAAGCCTGAAACAAAGGTTGATGTTTCCTTGAGGCTCTATGGTATAGTTGCATATGCTTTATTCATACCCTTACTAGGTATGCTTTTCCAGCTTGTCTTCGGCGTGTATCTGAGGGTATTCCCGGTTGCTGGTAGGAAATCACCTCTAGTGGATGTACCTGTCATAACGGGGCTATACACACTTGATAGTATTCTCTCGGGGAGTATTGTTGGTTTCTTCGATGCATTATGGCATTTGTTCCTGCCTTCACTAACGCTTGGAATAGTCCTATCGGGAGTATACACCAGGCTTGTGAGAACAAGTATGGTTGAGGTATTGAGGGAAGATTTTATTAGAGCACTACTAGCTAGAGGTATTCCCCGCGACAGAGTAGTTTTCGTCCACGCCTTGAAGAACGCATTCATACCTGTTTTAACAATGATGGGGCTACAGTTCGCATTACTCCTAGCTGGAGCCGTTTTAACGGAGACTACGTTCTCTTGGCCAGGTATTGGTACATTCCTCGTAGAGAGAATAGAATATAGGGATTATACAACTGTCCAGGGAACAATAGTTTTCTATGCACTACTTGTATCATTTGTGAGCCTAGCTGTCGACATAATCTATGCTATTATTGACCCTAGGATAAGATACTGAGGTGAGAGTATGATTAGCCTTGAGAACCTATATAAGTTGGCGAGGAGGAGAAAACTAGATTTCCTACTAACAGTAGTGGGAGGTACAATAGTTTTTATCGTCATAGTTATGGCTATATTAGCTCCCTACATATCCCCCTACGATCCATATAGATCTGTTAATAAAGCACTCCTGCCGCCCTCCGACCAGCACTTTATGGGGACAGATAACCTTGGCAGAGATGTTTTCAGTAGGGTAATCTATGGATCAAGAACCGTTATGTTCGTAACTCTTGTTTCAACAATCCTCTCCATGTCTATTGGGACCCTACTTGGTCTTATATCCGGCTTCTACGGTAGGATAGTTGATAGAATATTATCGATTATAATGGATAGTATCTATGCTTTCCCCGGCTTAATACTTGCTATAGCTGTTGCAGCAATGCTAGGTCCAGGGGTGATAAATACCGTTGTTTCAATCTCTGTTGTGTATATACCTACGTACTTTAGGATGATAAGGGGGCAAGTATTATCTGTTAAAAACCAGCTATATGTAGAGGCGGCAGTAGCCCTAGGGGCTAGAAGCCATACAATACTCTTCAAGTATATTTTACCGAATGTCTTACCTATATTACCCGTTGTTTTTTCAATGAATATTGCTGATGCAGTATTGACGGAAGCTGGCTTAAGTTTCTTGGGTCTCGGCGTACCAGCGCCAATACCTGATTGGGGTTTCGATCTAAAGAATGGTCAGAGAAATCTCCTGGCTGGTTACTGGTGGATCTCGCTTTTCCCCGGGGTATTTATTGTCCTACTAGCAATAGGTTTTAGCCTACTTAGTGAGGGACTAAATGAATTACTTAATCCAAGTAGGAGGTGGTAACTACGAGTTTATTGTCTATTAGAGATCTAAGGGCGTACTACATGCTTGGAGATACTGTAGTAAAAGCTGTTGATGGTGTTTCATTCGATGTAGGTGAAGGCGAGATTGCAGCAATAGTGGGAGAGAGTGGATCGGGCAAGTCTACGCTCGGTTTAGCTATTATAAAGTTACTTCCATATCCAGGAAGAATCACGGGTGGTAAGGTATTATTTAGGGGAGTGGATCTAGTGGATTTACCCGAGGAGGAGATGGCTAAGATAAGGGGTAGGGAGATAAGTGCTGTCTTCCAGGATCCATTAACGTCTCTCGACCCCTTGATAAGAGTTGGCGACCAGATCGTTGAGACAATTATGTCTCACTTCGATTTAAGTAAGGATGAAGCCAGAAAGCAGGCAGAGAAATATATGAAACTTGTAGGGATACCTCCGCAGAGATTCTATGATTATCCACACCAGTTTAGTGGAGGTATGAGGCAGAGAATAATGATTGCTATGGCTATAGCTACTAGACCGAAACTCATTATAGCTGATGAACCAACAACTGCGTTAGATGTTATTGTACAGGCACAAATAATGGAGTTATTTAAGAAACTTAAAGAGGAACTTGGTTTATCAATAATTCTGATTACACATGATATTGCTCTAGCAATGGAGGTAGCTGATAAGATAGGTGTAATGTACGCTGGCCATTTAATGGAGTATGGTTCAAGCATAGATATATATGAAAAACCGGTTCACCCCTACACTAGGGGTTTACTAGAAGCTGTACCCAACATTGAGACATCAGATATGAAGTTAAGGTATATTAAAGGTAATCCCCCAGACCTCGCGAGCCCCCCAAGTGGTTGCAGGTTTCATCCAAGATGTCCCTATAGGATGGATATATGTTCCTCGAAGGAGCCTCCCACGGTACTACTTAATGGACGTATAGTAAAGTGTTTTCTTGTGGGTGAGGAGTAATGGGTGAAGAAATTCTACGCGTCGAGAATCTAAAGAAATACTTCCCGCTTGAGAAAAGTTTCGTCGAAAAAATATTGTCGAGGCAGAGGAGATATGTTAGAGCTGTTGATGGTATATCGTTTAGTATAAGAAGGGGGGAGATTTTCACTTTAGCTGGGGAAACCGGGTCGGGGAAGACAACGGTTGGTAGGCTTATCTTGAGGTTAATAGATCCTACAGATGGGAAGATATTCTTCGACGATAAGGATATAACTAATCTAAAAGGCGAAGCCCTAAGAGAGCTCAGAAGAAAAATGCAGCCAATATTTCAGGACCCATATTCGTCCCTAAATCCCAGGATGAAAGTTGGTGAAGCCATAAAACATCCAGTTGAGATACATGGTATAGCTGGGGGAGAAGAAGCTAGATCGCTTGTACTAGAGATCCTAGAGAAAGTCGGCTTAACTCCTCCAGAGAAGTTCTATGAGCTCTATCCTAAGGATTTGAGTGGGGGTCAGAGGCAGAGAGTCGCTATAGCTAGAGCTATGATAATTAAACCAGAATTTATTGTAGCTGATGAAGCTGTATCTATGATTGATGTTTCACTTAAAGCAGCTATACTTGAACTTATGCTTAGCTTTAGAAAAGAGCTAGATCTAACATATCTCTTTATAACACACGAGCTAGCTGTAGCTAAGTACATAAGTGATAGAATAGGGGTCATGTATCTAGGTAAGATAGTTGAAATAGCCCCAACATCTAAGATATTTGAGAACCCTATCCATCCGTATACAAAGGCTCTCATTGCAGCTATCCCGGTACCCAATCCTAGGAGAAAGAAGAAATTTATCCTAAAGGGTGAGGTACCCGTCGCTCCAATAGATATACCTAGTGGATGTAGATTTCATCCAAGATGCCCCCTTGCCACCGATAAATGTAGGAGAAATGAACCAGAACTAGAAGAAATAGAGAATAACCACTATATTGCGTGCTGGCTATCTGAAGAAAACTAGCACGCTACTCCTAGTATATGACTGCTTTCTAGGCGTTTACTGAAAACATTACAGTATTGAATACATCTAACGTTCCTAATTAAACTTAAACCAGTTTATAGGTTCTA
>JALURH010000068.1 GCA_027017025.1 Thermofilaceae archaeon | reverse complement strand
CACTAGCACCACTACCCCTAATACGCTCAACCATATCTTTAAGAATTCTTTCTTCTTCTTCGAGGAAGGCTTGCATCTGGTCCGGTCTAGAGATCCTTATTTCTGCATCAATTTCTGTTTTCTCTACTTCTAGTGGTGCATCAATTAAAGCAATCTTAGCATTCTCAATCCTCTTAGGCATACCAGGATGAACAACCTCCTTGTCGATAATTACACCGAAAACTAGTTTTGTATCGAGGAAAGAACCGCCTTTCTTTTTAATGACCTGTATATTGTCTAAATCTATCATTATTTTCCCATCTCTTTCCTCAGCTACCTGTTTTACAGCCTTTACTGCTAAATCTGCTAGAAATTCTCTAACACTAGCTACCGCCTTGCTCCTCATGGAAGTCATCGCTACTTTCTTTAATGTATCTTCGTCATCAAGATCAATTTTTATAGCGATGTCTCTAAGGGTTTCTCTAGACTTTTCTAAAGCCTTCTTATATCCAGAAATTACTATTGTGGGATGAATGTTTTTATCTAAAAGCTTTTCAGCCTCCTTTAGCAATTCTCCGGCTAAAATTACAGAAGTCGTTGTACCATCTCCTACTTCTTTGTCCTGCGCTTTAGCTATTTCAACCATTAACTTAGCCACTGGATGCTGGACATCCATTTCGTCTAGAATTGTAGCTCCGTCATTTGATATTGTAATATCTCCCAGACTATCTATGAGCATTTTATCCATGCCTTTAGGCCCAAGAGTCGTCTTTACAGTCTCTGCAATCGCTCTGGCTATCATTATGTTTAGGTGCATAGCTTCACGACCAGTTTTTCTGCTAGTCCCCTCTTTTAGGATTAGTACCGGAACACCACCGAGTTGAGCTAAGGGTGCAGACATATTCCCACCTACAAACTATCTGCAACGTAGAGCATTTATCACTTCTATATATAGTTTTCCTCCTTAAATTTAAGTTTTAAATTGGGATAAAATCGCTTATGTAGTTGTTAATACTGTTTGAAAGTATCTGTAGAATCTTTTTAATGCAAATTCTACATCCTCTTTGGTGACAGTTTTTCTATTAGCGTGTTGAGCAAGCTCAAATGCTTCTCGAGAGATCTCTCTAGCGAATTTTTCTAGAAAATCTCTTAATAGCCTTGCCGCTTCCTCACTAACACGTTCAGCGCCCTCTTGATGCATTATTCTATCAATAGGTGCTATTGGTATTTCTCTTTTTTTCCCTACTTCGGGCATTCTTAACACCACATATATTTCTCGAAAGAATTAAAAAAGGTTTTAGGCATCTCTGTTAGCTACTATCGAGCAAATTCCGTATCGATACTATGTTTTTATTTTACTTTAAGAAAAGATATGAGGAAAATTTATTATCATCAAAGCTTAATGAGCCAACAAGGGATAGGGGTATGGGTAAAGTAAGACCTGCCTACATAAAGAGATCAGCTAGAATTTTACTAGAAAAATATCCTAATAAATTCACAGCGGACTTTGAGCATAACAAAAGAGTGTTAATGGAAATGACGAATATAAGCTCTAAGAAGATACGAAACAGGGTTGCAGGCTACATAACTAGATTAGTAAAACAGAGGCAACGGCTTGAAAGATTAGCTGCTATGAGGCAAGAGATAACATTAACAGAGGAAGAAGAATATATTGAGAGAATAGAGGGAAAAATAAGGATGGAAGAGGAAAAAGCTTCTCTTGGAGAAGAAAAGAAGGAAGAAACCACTTAGTAAATGATTAAAAAGTACGGCATAAGAAGACTACCCAGAATCAAACCATAAGCGTTAATAAAACTCATTTATATTCATCAATCAGAGCGGGGGTGCCCGAGCCTGGACAAAGGGGGCGGACAGGATATTCCCCGCATTCAGGCTCCGCTGGCGTTGGCCTGCCCGGGTTCGAATCCCGGCCCCCGCACCAAAGTTTAAGAACCTAGATTATGATAAGGTTATAAATTTCATTGTTCTCAAGGTAAATACTTATTTCTCCGTATTGAGTTGATGATTACTCGAAGGTGAAATAAGTGATTGAAGTACGTTGGCATGGAAGAGGCGGGCAAGGTGTTGTAACATCTAGTGAGCTACTGGCACAAGCTGCGTTAAAGGAGGGCAAGTATGTCTATCATGCACCGGAGTTTGGTCCAGAGAGACGTGGGGCTCCAGTCAGAGCGTTCACTAGAATAGATGATGAGGAGATAGAGCAACATTTTGGTATCTATGAACCAGATATAGTAGTTGTTATTGATCCCACTTTGCAGTCAGAGACAAGCTATATCTTGCAGGGACTGAAGAAGGGTGGTGTACTTGTGCTAAATGCTAAGAAACCACATAAACTTTTAGTTGAAGAGGCAAAAGAGATTAATGCTGAGATATGGTATGTTGATGCCTATAGTATTGCAATGGAGATTTTCGGAAGACCTTTCTATAATACCCCGATGTTAGGTGCATTAGTGAAAGCTAGGGAGCTAGTAAAGCTGGAGAGTATATTCGAGGCTGTAAAGGATAGATTCGCTGCTAGAGGGGAAGAAATTGTTGAGAACAATATAAAGGCTATAAAACAAGCGTATAGTGAGGTGAAAAAATATGAGTATTAGATGGAAAAGCTGGAAAGAATTACCACTAGGTATGGTTATACCTGAGCCAGCGACTTCCTTGGAATTTAAGACTGGTAGCTGGCGTGCACTCAAACCAGTGCTTGACGAAAATAAGTGTATCAGGTGTTTACTATGCTGGGTGCATTGTCCAGAGCCAGCGATAGAGAGACTTGAGGGCGATAGGGTGAGAATAGACTATAATTACTGCAAAGGATGTGGGATATGTGCAAATGTATGTCCTGTTCATGCAATTGAAATGGTTATGGAGGGTGGGGAAGAGTGAGTACGATAGTTAAGGGCAGGAGAATAGGATTAAATGGAGATAGAGCTGTAGCATATGCCGTAAAACAAGCAGACGTTGACGTTATCTCTGCTTATCCGATTACTCCACAAACCATTATAGTGGAGGCTCTAGCAGAATACGTGAACAATGGTGAGTTAAATGCAGCATTTATTCCGGTTGAGAGCGAACACACTGCTTTGTCAGCAGCCGTGGGCGCTTCGCTAGCTGGAGCAAGAGTTTTTACGGCAACCGCCAGCCAAGGCTTAGCCCTAATGTATGAAATACTATGGATTGCTGCTGGGCTTAGAACCACTATCGTAATGGCTCTAGGAAATAGAGCCTTCTCGCCGAATATTAATATCCATTGTTCACACGATGATGCATACGCTGCTAGAGACACTGGATGGATACAGTTTTTCGCCGAGAATGTTCAGGAGGCTTACGACCTAACTCTGCAGGCTTTCAGGATATCTGAGGATAAAAGAGTACTTTTCCCATCAATAGTTAATTTGGATGGATTTATCCTAACTCACTCCCTTGAAGGGCTATATGTATTGGACGATAAAGATGTAAAAGACTTTCTCCCACCTAAAGACCCAGTTAATCCTATTGATCCTGAATCCCCCAAAACATATGGTCCTCTAGACCTATATGATTGGTATATTGAACATAAAAGGCAGCAAGCAGAACACTTCAATAATACACTTCCTATAATCGAAGAGGTATTTAATGAATACTATGAATTAGCAGGGAGGAAATATACACCTGTAAAAACGTATGGAATGGAGGATGCAGAAGTAGCTATTGTAGTTCTAGGATCATCTGCAGGATCTGTACGCTATGTTGCTAAACGGCTGAGAAGGCGGGGCAGGAAAGTTGGAGTTGTAAGTCTTACTCTTTTCCGTCCACTCCCTGTAGAGGAGATAATTGAAGTCCTTAGTTCGGTAAAGGTAGTGGCAGTAATGGATAGATCATATAGTTTTGGTAGCCCTGGTGCTCCATTATTCCTGGATATTAATGCTGCATTATCTAACGCCAAAGAAAGACCTTTGTTATTTAACGTTATATATGGGTTGGGAGGGAGAGATCTTACGCCAGATCATATACTAGCGATATATGATAGGGCTGAAGATATTGCTCGCAGTGGTGAGGTAAAGGAAAGACAAATTTGGGTTGGTGTTAGGGGATAGAGGTGAAGAGTATGAATCAGATTAAAACCTTAAGGGATATTCCGACTAGGGAACAGCTAGCTCCAGGACATAGGCTCTGTGCAGGATGTGGAATACCTCAGATAGTAAGGTTCGTCTTAAAGGCTGTTCCAGATCCCAAAGTTGTTGTTAATGCAACTGGATGCTTAGAGGTTGCTACAACAATCTTTCCCTACACAAGTTGGAAAGTCCCATGGATACATAACGCATTTGAAAACGTTGCAGCTACGGCTAGTGGGATAGAGGCTGCCTTTAAAATAATGGAGAAGAAGAGAGGCCGGAGAAAGCCTAGAATCATAGCCTTTGGCGGTGATGGAGGAACTTTCGATATCGGCTTACAAGCACTCAGCGGAGCATTAGAAAGAGGACACGATCTTCTATACATATGTTATGATAACGAAGCATACATGAATACTGGTATACAGAGATCTGGTGCCACACCCAAAGGAGCATCCACTACTACTAGCCCTGCTGGTAGGGTCATTCCAGGAAAACTTGAACGGAAAAAGGATCTAATAAGCATAGCTATTGCTCATGGTGTGAAATATGCTGCTACCCTGAACCCTGCCTACCCTGTTGATATGTATAACAAAATAGTAAAGGCCGCTTCAACCTCTGGTCCAACGGTTTTACACTATTTTACTCCATGCCCGACTGGATGGTATTTTGATCCAAGTAGAAGTATTGAGGTAGCTAGGCTTGCTGTTCAAACCAGAATATGGCCGCTTTACGAATATGACAACGGTGTGTATAGAATAACAGTTATGGTAAAGAAGCCGAGGCCAATCGAGGATTACTTTAAGCTTCAAGGAAGATTCCGACATCTATTGAAACCAGAGAATAAGTGGCTATTAGATGAAATAAAGAAGGAAGTAGAGGAAAATTGGAATAGGCTTTTGAAGCTTTCGGGAGCTAGCACCTAATAGAATATTTTTTATTATTCTTCTTATAGCCTAAGTGAAAACATATTTACACTGCTTGGTATGCTTTAAATTTAAGGTGGCAATATTTGGTTACACACGCTATTTATAGAGAACTATGCCATAATTGTGATGGACCAATAACTGATAATAGACTTATACTTAGGCTACCTTGCAAAAAATGTATACCAGATTTAACTAAAGAAGTTATCAAAAGACTTGAAAAATTAGATTTTTTCGATCAAATATTGCTTATATATAG
>JALURH010000067.1 GCA_027017025.1 Thermofilaceae archaeon | reverse complement strand
TTTCAAGCCTATTCTCCACCCCAACCCTTAACACCAACAAAAATATTCAAGACACTTAAACGAAAAACTATCGACAACCCTGCTTACAACTTTCGCGCGTGATAGCTCTATAGGAATAATTGCAGACATCCACTCTCTTTATCGCTAAAATACCAATCTACATTAACGCCCTGCTTGAAGGTATTTTTGTCTCGGTTTAATTTTTAAATATTTTCGAGATTAACTATATGGGGGTTGGGTGTCTAGAGTTAAACTGAAGGAGGAGTTCCTTAATTTACTTGAGAAGGATAGAGAATTTAGGTATGCTGTAGCAGGCTTAATAGGCTTAAAAGAGGTGCTTAAAAGGCTTGGAGAACATGACGAAAAACTAGATAGAGTTTTTGATAGACTTGAGGAACATGATAAAAAGTTCAATGAAATAGTCAGGAGATTAGATAGTCATGACAGAAAATTCAATGAAGTTTTAAAGAGGCTAGATGAACATGACAGAAAATTTAACGAGATAGTTGCTGAGATACGAGGTCTTAGAGAGGACTTCTTGAGGCTTGAGAGAAGGGTTGAGGTTACGATAGGTAGTGTGGGGAGGAGGTGGGGTTTTGATTTGGAGAAGGCTGTGTTGGAGATTTTCCGTGAGGTGTTGGAGAGGAGGGGTGTGGAGCCTGGGAGGGTTGAGAAGTTTAGGTTTAGGGATGTAGATGGTAGAGTTACGGGCGTTAGAGGGAGGATTGTGGACGTAGATGTCCTAGTGAGGGATGACAGGGTCTACGTTATCGAGGTAAAATCTAGAGCTGAACTCGACCATGTAGAGTTACTACCAAGTAAAGCTAAGATTGTTGAGAAGATACTGAAAAAACCTATAGCTAAAACCTATGTAGTAGCCGTCAATATAGATAGAGAAGCCTACGAGAGAGCCAGAGAACTAGGAATAGAAACCATATATGGAAACATCCTAGAATAAGTCTTATACTCAAATTACCTAGATCCTCCTATTAGAACTAGAGTTCTTGACCCAATACTTTGATTCCTCGAGGGTTAATATTAGCACTATTTTCTGTCTGCTACTAATAAGCTGGCTACATTTACTTCAAGCGTTGTCCACAGTTTAGGCAGAACCTTGCATTAACGCTATTTAGTGTACCACACCGTGGACAAGCAATATATCCTGGAGGTACTTGCCTCTGAGGCTGTGGAGGAATCCTGCGGGTAGTTCCCCGGAGAAAACCCTGTATCCTACCTAGAACACTTGCTGTAGGCTGAGATATAGGTAGCTCTTTTTTCTTGGGGCCTAGAGCCGTGTATACACCGCCCATAATTACTCCCCAGAGGAAGCCAGCAATTATCGACACTATGAAATCGGAAAGTAGGGGGATATTGAGGAACTGAATAATCCTTGAGTAGAGGTTTGGTCCCATAAGTAGGCCCCCTCTACCCGACAACCCTAGGAGTAAACCTATAATTAACCCATATACCTGTGCTTTCATATAGGGTTTAGCGAAGAAAAACGGTTTTTCAATGAAATTGAATATAAAGCCGAGTATAGCTCCAGCAATAATTGCTACAGCTGCATCAATTACTAAGTTCGTTAAAGCCGTTGAATCGAACCTTGATTCAGCTAGAAAGAATAAAGTACTTATAGTGATGAAGACTAGGCTAGCTATCGCTCCAGCTTTTATACCCCTACTCCCGATCATATACAGCACCTAAGCTATAGACCAAGTTTCTCCAATATACCCCCTCTCTTCTGGGGGAGCTGAGTACCACAGTTTTGGCAGAATTTAGCTCCAGGTGGATTATTGTAACCACATCTAGGGCACTGAACATATCCAGGTGGAGAGGGTGGTTGTCCTGGCGGAGGAGGGGGTCTCGCTGCTGGAGGCAGGGGAGGAGGCACAGGAGGCTGGTATGGTGGTCCACGTGCTGCTGGTCTAGTTTCGAGTTTAAGTATAATGTATTTGCCTATAGCTTGTACACGTGGCATCGGAATATCTATTACCTCACCCGTCTCGGTCTGAACCTTCAGTATACCAGTACCCTTAGAGCTTATCGCTATATCAACGACTTTCCCAACCTCGTTTCCATTACCGTCTATAACTATCTTCCCGAGGACTTCTTCGCGGCTGAAGACAGACATTTCTAACACCTCAGGAAATATCGTTATTATAATGTTTCAGAGTTAGGTTTAACTCTATCTGTTTAACTCAACACCTGGGTTTAGTTTTCTGCAGCTAACATATAATTTAGTGTACTAGGTGTGTAAACATAATGTAGGCTATGAATCTAAACCGTTCACCTAGGCTGTGTCTTCATGTATTGATAGGTTTGTCCAAGCATTCTCCCCAGTAGCTAGACTCTAAGGCTTAACAGAGAGAATATAACAGGTGGTACTGCCCACAGTGCCAACGCTACATCTAGAATTACCTAAGCCGATAAAACCTTCACCTTATTTACGTTTCCTAATCTAAAATATATTATGGAAGAAATCCCTATCCCACTTAGCCAGAACACATCTATCAGGAATGCCCAACTAGCTTTCCTAGCTCTAGCTGGCCTATCGGTGATAGATGGATTAATAACTGCAGCTAGGTGGGGGGCTCCAGGCTCCTTTATTTGGGGGATTTTCTGGGGGGCGCTAGACGTATTCGCCGCCTACATGCTCTACAGAGTTGAGCCTATAAGTTGGTGGATTGGTCTAATATTTGCTGGATTAGATGCTATTGGTGGCTTAATTGGTCTGTTAGGTGGCGACATTATCTCCCTATTGGTGATGGTTGCTGGTGGATACATTATACTCCTACTTATTAAACCAGATATACAGTACATGTATCTAGGTAAAATAGTGTTCACAACACAGCCTACCCCTACAACACAACCTACCCCCCAGGTAGGCTACCAACCCGCTCCCCAAGCTACTGTGTGCCCAACCTGTGGGACACAACTGGTTTATGTTAGAGAATATAACAGGTGGTACTGCCCACAGTGCCAACGCTACATCTAGGAGCAATACCAGGATTATTATTTACCTAAGGTGTAACTACTTTTGTCCCTCTCTCCCAGCCTTCTTTCTATCTAAATGCTCCTTCACTAACTGTTTAACATCATTGAGGAAATCTTTGTCATTCCTAAGCTCCTCGAAATCCCCACGTTGATTCTCATAGCCTCTAGGCATCTCAATTGTTATAGTTATCTTGGATCTACCTATAGCTTCTTCGAGCAACTCCTTCTCCTTCTCATAGATACCCTCGTGAGACCTAAACCTCTCACCACATTTCTTCTTTATCCACTCCGATATACTTGTCATCCCTAATACACCAATCCAAAAGCTATTATTAGGTATAACGCTGCAAAGCAGAGTTGAATTAGGCTTGTAATAACACCTACCCTTGTTAGCTCACTTAAGTCTACGATTATACCCTCGTGTTTTAGTGCTCCAAGAGCCATCATTAATACAATACTGCTTACTGGAAGAGTTGCCCCACCTAGGTTTGTCCCCAAGACGAGGGCGCTCCAAACCGCCCGTTTATCAGCTAAGTTCATTAGCTTTACGGCTGAGGTAAACGTTAGGGCTACAGCTACATTAGCCATCACTATGCTCGTAGCACCGCTTATAGCTAGTATGTATACTGCAGCTAGGATAGGGTCACCATGAGCTATCCCAACGATAGCTCTGGCAAACCTAGATAGGATACCTGTTTTCTCGAGTCCCCTAATTATGAAGAGAAAACTTGCTACAAAAAATATTGTCTCCCAGTCTATTCTACTAAGTATCTCCCCCGGGTCGTACCTAGATGTAGCTAGAGCTATAACAGCTAGCCCCGTGGCTATAGCTTCTATCCCCACCCTAATGCTGTCTGAAAATATGAATAACGTTATCATAGTTAGTAATAAGAGTGACGACCAGTAGAGAGCAGTTCTATCCTCTATGGACCTCCATACATCGTACTCTAGCCTCCTACCAACCCCCTTTAGCTCTCCCCTATAGTAGAGATAGAGAACACCTGTAGTTATAAACCAGAGCAGAAGCTCGCAGGGTAGAAGATACTGGGAGAACTCCATGAAGCTGAAACCAGCGTTAAGTCCTATAATCATGTTACTCACAGACCCTATTAAGGTCCCCGTCCCACCAAGGTTTATCATAATTGCCGCTGCTACAACGTAGGGTACTGGGTTGTATTCAAGATACCTTGAAATAGTTAACGCAATAGCAGACACTATCAGGACAGCAGCTGAATCACTTAGAAAGAGTGAAGATGCTGCGGAAAGAATCGATATAATGAAGAATAATTTAGTTGGACTTCCCCCCACCAGCCTTATGGCGTAGAGGCCAAGTATCCTGAAGATACCGCTACGGTTAGCGACTTCTACGACTATCATTACGCCTATGAGTAGCATGAGGAGCTGTAGGTCTATGAATGATATAGCCTCCTCATAGGTAAATAAACCGTAGTTAAGCCCAAACCACGCCATTAGTAGTGCTCCAAGCATCGAAGCTACACTTACTGGTAGGATCTCGGTAATAGCTAGGAGAAGCGTTAGTATGTAGATAAATATGTAGATTATGGGGCTAGCCTCCATGTCTAGTTCCCTCGCTCCTCCTCCTAAGTGATTTCTCGGCGAAATCTATTATTTTCTCAGATACTACATCCACCTTCCTCTCAACAAACCTATATACTGTTTTCCCAATATCGTAGGCAAGTATTATAAGTAGTAGGAGAGCAGCGAGACTTACAGCCAAATTCAGGTATGGACCTACAACTGGGATAGGCTTAAATACTGGCACGCTTGCTTCCGCTAAGATAATTATTAGCAGCATATATGTTATATCTCTCATTATCCTTCTAGCAGGCGTTACTCTCCTTGACCCGAGTCTTTCAACAAGCATATCGGCTATAGTATCGATAACTACTATGACATCGTATATCACTCTTACAGCAAAGACAGCTGATGCAGTAAGTAGAGAAACTTTTAGAACCCAGCTAGCATTATTGAAGGGCTCTATTTCAATCCCAGGGATTCTTGCCCCCTCAGCTATGGGGGGAATTATCTCACTCATTACGAAGAAGAACAGGGAGAACACTGTATGGAATGCTATCCTAGGTATTCTTACCCCCAGCTCTACTCTACTTCCCCGATCTATCTCTGGAGACAGTTTTCACACCCCCTATAGGTGCCTAGTAAAAACATATTATAGTAAAAATTAATTATTTTCCAGGGGAAATATTTAATCATCACCCAAAAAGTATATGACAGGGTGGAATAATATCCCGGGGTATAAACAGTTGG
>JALURH010000066.1 GCA_027017025.1 Thermofilaceae archaeon | reverse complement strand
AAAATTGGGAGAAGAAGTGGTTAAGAAAGGGCTTGACGCAAGAATTATATGTAAAAATCTTACAGAAATACTAGGCGGAAAGGGAGGAGGTGTAAAGGACCTAGCACAGGGGAAACTTACAATTCTCAATGGATTAGAAAGTAATGTAGAGAATATCCTACATAATTTACTAGGGGTTGACTAGAAATTGTATATAAAGCCTCCAAAAATTAAAGTATATATTAGGCCAGAGATCCGAGAAGCCGCTAAAGACTTTTTCTATCTATTAAATAGAGGATACAACAGAGAATCTTCTCTAAACCTTATTTCAAGTAGATATAGGCTCTCTAAGATAGAACGCCTTATACTATATAGAGGAGTTTACTCGAGGGAAGTTAGTAAAGCTAGAATTAAAAAGATGGAGGATATCCGTAAGGTTAAAAGAAAAGAGTTGATCGTAGATTCATTTAACGTATTATCAACTATTCAGTCATCAATACTGGGAGATACCCTGCTACTTTGTACCGATGGTGTAATTAGAGATCTTTCAGCTTATGTGAGGAAAGTAAGGGTCGGGAATCATCTCTACGTATCTCTAGTTATACTTCTCGGAACACTATTAGCGGTAAATCCCCCCAATATTTTCTTTATATTTGACTCTCAAGTCAGTAAGAGCGCTGAGATTGCATCAATAACACGGAAGTTATGTCAAAACTTCGGGCTTATGTGTAAGACAGTATTAGCTAGGAGAGCCGATAAAACTACAATAATGTTATCCCGTGATTCGACGGTTTCTTCAAGTGATTCTGTAATTCTGGATTCTGTGAAAAACATATTAGACTTAGGAGGATTCATAGCCAATATTATATCCCCCGAGAATATAATCAACATATGTAGGTGGATAGAAGATGAGGAGATTATCACCTAGGGAGCTGCGTAGGCTAACTCGGAGAATGGGACTAGAGTTAAAGGAACTAGAGGGGGTCGAGGAAGTAGTTATACGTTTCTCGGATCATGAACTGGTAATAAAGGATGCAAAGGTATCTGTTATTGAAATGAGAGGTGGAGGGAAAATATATCAAATAATAGGGACCGAGGAGAGAAGAGAGTTGGGTGAGGAGATGGGAGTAGTTGAGATCCCAGAGGAGGATATACAACTCGTAGCTCTACAAACTGGGGTGAGCCTGGAGGAGGCACGTGCTGCTCTCAAAGAGGTTGGTGGTGATTTGGCGAAAGCCATAATGTTGATTAAGTCTAAGAAAGGGGGCTGAGGGACGCTTGCTGAGCAAATTTAAGGACAAACTTAAGGTAATAATTAGAGTCCTCGCTTTTCCCTTTCTCAAGTTAAATACCCCTCCAAACTTTATTACTCTCCTTGGACTCCTACTGTCGCTGGTAGCCCTAGCACTAGTAAATATTGATTCAGTGTTTACTCTATATGCTATACTCTTTCTAGTATTATCTTCAATTATGGATTCTGTGGATGGATATATAGCACGGGAAAAGGGGAGAAAAACGAGCTTTGGAGCTTTCCTCGATTCCACGGTGGATAGAGTAGAGGACTTTGTAGCTATTTTAGTATCCCATAGAATAGGGGTTGTGGATTTCTATATTCTTCTGATACTACTTATAGGTGCTTACCTAGTCAGTTATACGCGTGCTCGGGCAGAAGCTCTTGGTATCACTATGAATGGTGTAGGTATAGCTGAAAGAGGCGAGAGACTCATACTATTATACGTGGCTATAATACTATACTTTTTTTCGAGAACAGCTTCTCTCGGAGTAATATATTTTCTAATCTTATTAACATATGTAACTATTTTGCAAAGGATACATCATGTATGGAAGAATATTGGGGGAAAGAGACATGATTCAAGTTGATGGATCATTCGGTGAAGGAGGGGGACAACTACTTAGGTATAGCGTAGCTCTAGCTGCATTAATGGGCGAAGATATAAAGGTATATAATATCAGAGCTAAAAGAAGCAACCCTGGTCTCAGACCTCAACACTTGACCGCTATTAAGTTTATAGCTCAGCTCGTAAATGCAGATGTAGAGGGCTTAGAGATAGGATCTACAAAAATAGTATTCAGGCCTAGAACTTTGCCGAAGCCTGGAACTTACCGCATAGATATAGGAACTGCGGGAAGCATATCTTTACTTCTACAAGCAGTTATGCCAGTGATTTTAGCAGCTAGAGGTAGAGTGGATCTTGAAATTATAGGAGGTACTAGTGTTAAATGGAGCCCGCCTATTCCCTACATACAGAATGTATTATTACCAGTGCTAAGTAGATTCGGGGTGAAAGCTGAAATAAAACTCGTGAGGAGGGGTTTCTACCCTGAAGGAGGAGGTCTTGTGCGAGTTAGAACACAGCACTCATATCCTCTCTCGAGGATAACCATAGGTTCTTACGCAAATATCAGGGAAATATCCGGTATATCTTATGTAGGAAATCTTCCCTGCCATATAGCTGAGAGACAGGCTAAATCAGCAACCTTAGAACTTGAAAAATCAGGTTTTAGAGTGAAGAATATTAAGGTTGACTGTAGGACACCAGCTTTTAGTCGTGGAAGCGGAATCGTTCTGTGGGCTATAACGGATCAGGGGATAGCTGGTGGAGATTCTCTAGGGGAGAGGGGGAAACCTGCAGAGAAGGTTGGGAGAGAAGCTGCTAGGAGGTTAATTGATACACTAAAGAGAGGGGTGAGCATTGATCCTCATGCATCAGATAATCTAGTAATATACATGGCTTTAGCCAAAGGTGATTCAATGATACACACGGTAGAACTTACCTCTCATGCCATAACCGCGTTAAAGCTCTGCGAAAAAATTATTGGAGCGGAGTTTAACTATAAAATCGATAGAGATAGAGCAATAATAAGAGCTAGAGGTATAGGTTATTCAACTTGAGAATATTTCTTCAAACGGATTTTCGCACCGAGATTCAATTCGAGAATCTCTGATGCTTTGCCCCTATTAACCGCTATTTCAGCTACACCACAACTATTAATTAACATAAGAGGCTCTCCCTCCCTAACGTAACCGAAGCTTTTAGCAAATGGAAGAATGTAATATCTATCCCCAACGTATACTTCTATTCTATCGCCATAATCTATACCGATCGCTCTGAGGGCTGATTTATCTATATTCGTAGCTGCGTTGCCGAAATCATCTATGTAGATAATCTCACCTAAGATACCATTGCTTGATACATATGGTTTAGACATGAATACTTCCTTAATTTTCCCTGATTTTCTCCCTAATTTCTCCATATTTACACCACATGCTAAATAGGCAGCAACAGGAGCGAAGATGTCTCTTCCATGGAATGTATAAGAGATGTCTTTAAGGAATAGCTCGGTGTTTTCTACAATATAAATTTCTTCTATTCCATCAGAGTTTACAGCTAAAGCTAGAACACCATTGTCTGGACCGATAAATACATATTTCCTAGTTTTCACGGCAATAATATTCCTCTCCGTACCCACTCCCGGATCCACTACTACCACAAATATGGTCCCCTCAGGAAAATACCTGTAGGAGCAAAAGAGAAGATATGCTGCACTCCTTATATCCCACTTCGGTACGTCATGTGATATATCAACAATTGTGACTTCAGGACATATGGATAGGATTACACCCTTCATAGAAGCAACATAGAAGTCTCTGTAGCCGAAATCTGTGAGTATTGCGACAACCCTTGCCACAGAGAAAATAAGGGGTCTAAATATTATAACCTTTAGGGTATAACAATGATTGTAAAGAATGTATTTATAGAAGGGACGGAGCTAGCCGTTGCCATAGCGGGATTTAAATCTAGGAAACCACTTGAGAAGGAATTTGTGATTTCAAAGATAAAAGAAGTAGTTAACGAGAACGAATGGTTAATAATATTACCGGAAACTAAGCTTATCCCAGATATAAGGAACATTTTAGTAGCTGTAACATATGCTTATAGAGCTTTTCTAGGAAGGAGAAATATCTCGAGGTGGTTTGAAATAGAGGTACTATTGTATCTTCTTGGAGATAGGAATGTAAAGAAGGTTCTAGAAATGGTTTTTCCTAGCAAATCTTTTAACAAGCTTGTTAGTATAGCTATTTCATTAGGAAATGATCCTAGAGAGATCCTTAGGAGATTTTCGGAAGCTCTTAAGTTAGTAGAAGAACAAAGTCTATTAGAATTTAATGAAGTAGATGCGAAGAAACTGGTTGAAAAACTTGGTTTAGAGAGGGAAGTATTAGATGTTATGCTAGGAAAAACGCTCAGGGAGAAAGTATCAAAATACTTGTTATTAAAGGCCTCCCTCTTGGCTCTTTCTTAACTTAGCCTCTCTACGTATTCTTTGTACAGATAAGATCCTGCCAGGGGATAGTACTGAAATTCCAGCTACATCACCAATTATTTCAATTACTATTATTTTATCCGGGTTTTCTAGATCAACTTTGTTATCAATCTTAGGGGCTATAGCGGCTATGATATCATTTCTTGATAACTCGGTTAATCTTTTCCTAACCTTAACCATGTATGTTTCTCCTGAAGCGATCCTCTCTCTCGCTAGAGAGAGTGCAGCTTCCTCTATTTCCTCTAAAGTAGCTTGGATAGTTTTCTGTATAGGAACTATCTTAAGGATATACCGAAAATACCAGGGTTTATCAAAGATAGCTTCCCTAGCTTTTTCTACAAGGTATTCAGGATCTAAGCTCGTCTTAGCTACCACTAGTGCTGGTAGACCAGTCTTACTAGCATCGAGAGAGTTATCTCCTAGCTCCTTAGCGAAGAACCAGAGCTCAGAGATGCAATCATTTTCCCGCCCTCTATAGGTTGATACAACCAAATTAAAGTCTTTAAGCATTGATTAATCTAAGGCACTAACAAATATAAAGTAATATAAGTCTGAGATATAGGATATGAAAGGAACAGGTGGTACTCTTGAGTCAACCAGAATATGTTGTTATGACTGAAGATCTACACAAATACTATTATCTCAAAGGAGAAGTGGTAAAAGCGCTCAGAGGAGTAAATCTTAGAGTAAAGTATGGAGAATATGTAGCTATACTTGGCCCAAGTGGTAGTGGCAAAACAACATTATTCAACATGATAGGGGGGCTAGATACGCCAACAAAAGGTAAGGTATATCTTGACGGGAAAGATATTTCAACGTTCACTCCAGCCCAGTTAGCTTGGGTTAGGTGTCACAAGATTGGTTATATTTTTCAGACGTTTAATCTTATTCCTGTTCTTACTGCTCTTGAGAACGTTATGCTTCCTATGATTTTTGCTGGTGTGCCTCGTGAGGAGCGTGTTAGGCGTGCTAGAGCATTACTTG
>JALURH010000065.1 GCA_027017025.1 Thermofilaceae archaeon | reverse complement strand
GGAAGCTGGGAGTGCCTCTGTGGCGAACCACATAGTATTCCATTTAGAGTTGAGGGAAAAAGCGGTAGTGTTAGGATAGTATTATTGCCAGCGCCTAAGGGTGTAGGACTAGTAGCATCCGATGTAGCGAAGGTTGTTCTTAGGCTTGCTGGGATACAAGATATTTGGACAAGGTCTTTCGGTGAGACGAGAACAACACATAATACGGCTAAGGCTGTATATAATGCACTCAAACAAACCTACAAGTTCAAGTCCCCCGATATGTGGTAAGGTGATGGTAATGACACTTTTAGCTATAGTTCGTCTACGAGGCTCTCCGGATAGACGTCCAGAAGAGCATAAAGCATTAGAATTACTTAGATTACATAAGCCCTATCATACCGTAATAATGAGAGATACACCCTCTTTAAGAGGAATGTTAAAAAAGACATTAGAGATGGTCGTCACCTACGGGGAGATAAATGAAGAAACATTAGCACTTCTCCTAGAGAGAAGAGGGAGACTTTTGGGGAATAAGAGAGTAACCCTAGAATATGTTCAAAAACTAGGGTACAAGGACTTCAGAGAACTAGCAAGAGCTCTCATAGAGGGAAAGATAAGTCTAAAGGACTTACCCGATTTTAAGCCCGTTTTTAGGCTTAGACCACCTTCAGGTGGCTTTAAAGGTACTCTGAAGAAGCATGTAGGAGCTGGAGGAGAACTTGGTTACCGTGGTAAAGCTATAAATGACCTTATAAGAAGGATGTTGTAATTACCCTTCTTGAAAACTCTTTGATATAGCATCTTTTACCTCCAGGAAATGGTCAGTTATGTTCTCTGGTTTTAGGCCCTTTTCCAGATACTTTGAGAATCTTAGACTATACTCTTCTTCATCGGTTTCATGTAAAAGTTTGGCATAATTAGCTATATGCTCCCCTCTTATCCTATCTTCTCCGGGAATTATTCCTTCCCCAATGGGTATCTTTAGACCAGCGTCGAGAGCACCCTTTGCCGCCGCGAAAACTTTAGATCCAGAAGTTGGAGAATACAGACCGATATCAAGTATAGCTTCTTCAATACCTTTCTGACGTGCCCTCAAGCCCGCAAGGAATCCGACTAGATATGCTGCTGGAGTATTTTTTGTCCCAGCTTTCCAACCAAATTTTGTTTCAAGCTCCTTAGAATATGCTGAAGCATAAGTTACATCTCCTTCCGGTTTTACTCCAACCACCTGTACAATGATATGTCTAGAAGTTATTCTCACCACAAGCCTAGGTTTGCCGGATAGTATGAGTTTCCGTCGCTTGTAGTAATTGGTTAACCCCTTCCTCCGCCTCTTTAAAGGTACTCGGTATCTAGGTCCTCGAGCCATCTTCTTCACCTGACTTTAACAAACCATGTTCCTGTAAATACAATCTTAAATGAGAGACGCTTCTAAACATTCCTCCTTTTGCAAGTGCATATAATTTCCTGTAGGTCTTTCTACTAATAACTCCTTTCTCTTTTAGTGTACGTAGGAATTTTCGTTGAGCTCTTATTCGAGAAACCCATAAATCTTTTTCATCAAATCGTGGCCCTTTTCGACTGCCAGGACCTCTTCTCCTACCTCTCTTCTTCCTTTCTTTTCTAATTCTAGCTCGTCCACGTGACGGGGTTGATGCTGGTCTCTTAGTTATTACTCCATCATGTATTAATCTCTTTACATCTTCTCTAGATATAGCCATCGAGGCTCTCTCAACTTCCTCTGGATCTATCCAGATACGACTTTCTCCCACCTTTAGTATTCTAGCCGCCAATCTTCTAACCAATTTTAGGTTGCTCATATGGTCTCAGCCCCTATCCCTATATTTAGTACGCGGATACCAAGGGCTTTAGCCCTTTTAATGATTTCCAATCTTTTTCTTCTGCCCACAGTTGAGGCTATCCTAATGGCTTGACGTTTTGGATCTATATCATCGAGGTCTTTGGGATTATAAACGATGATCTCCTCAAAACCTGAGGGATGTAATCCTCTAACAATTTTTGGCCCTCTATAACCTATTTTTACCATTGGCGGATAACCCTTCTTTTGTTTTCTTATCTTATTATCTAGTGAACGACGCGGACTTCTCCATTTGTCCTCAAGCCTGGTGAGAGCCCATACATTCATTCTCATAAATCTTGGACGGTTCCTAGACATTATATTTCGTAACTTAAGTAGTTGTAAGATTGTTTTTTCAATACTAGGTTTTTTGGGGATCACAACTTCTCCTTTATTTTCCTCACTCATATTTTTCACCTTAGTACACGTATGCTAGCAGTATACCCCCTAAACCCCTTTTTTTCGCTTCTATATGGCTCATAACACCATGAGGTGTTGAAACTATCAATATGCCTATATCCCTTGAGGGAAGATACTTCTCCTCCCATACCTCATATTCATCTTTCCTTACAGAGAATCTAGGTTTTATAACTCCGCACCTATTTATTCTTCCAAGAAGTTTTATCTTAAACTTGCCTCCTCTTCCATCCTCAATGTATTCCACATCTCCGATATAGCCAGCTTCCTGCATTACCTTTAGGACACGAGCAGTTAACTTTGAAGCTGGGTAAACTAGACACTCATTCTTCCCTCTAATTTCATTGTTCATCACTGTAGCTAAAGCGTTAGCTAAAGTATCCATCATTACCATACTAATCCCCACAAGGGATAGAAATGGATATATTAAAACTACTCGCCTCTTTAACTGCTTCATTTTTGATGGACATTAATAGTTGTTTATAGATTTTGATTTTAATGCTCTTATTGCCAAGAGGTACGCAGATGTTGAATGAATATCTAAGCCAAGCCTTCTAGCTAACGGCATTGCATCTATTGACGTATATGCTGGGCTAGCTTGGACAAATATGCCTCCTCTTTTCTTTATCATTACCTTAGCGTGATTCAGCAACTCATTATAAGCAAACTTGGATACCTTTCTGCTTGCTCTCTTACTCCTCATTTTTCTCTTAGGGATATTACCTATTTTCTCGAAAACAAAGTACTTTACGTTATGGTGGCAAGCATAGTCTATAAGCCTTGAAAGAGCCTTGAGCCTGAGGTCTCTTGCCTTATTCCCAGAGAAGCCCGCTAAGACCACTTCATGGAAGTGCTCATTCCTAACATCCCTCAACCTACCATCAGAATCCACTATCACCATACAAATCCTATCTGGATTAATGTCAAACCCTGCAACCAATCTTGCTTTAGCTGTTACTCTCGTTTTGGCTGTGTGCTTAGCATAGAGTCTTAGTGGTAAGTGGATATGTAGGTAGTATTTGTTATTATTGAGAACAACGCTTGCCGAGTATGGTAACCCTTTTTCAGCCAGTCGAATCAGCTCGTCTACTAACGCTATATGCCTAGGGCTGAACTTAACCCTCGCCTCAACCCATTCATGTTTTCCACCAGCGTGGGGAATCTTGATTTTTACCCTATCAATTGCCGTCAACCTGATATTCCTATTACCTTTCTCACACCCTTTGCCAATACTGTATAGTTGTGGTTTTCTCAAGTTTAGTTTCTCCCGCTCAAGGTACATTAAGGCTTTCTTCACAGCCGAGTAGGCATAGTGAGCATTATTTATGAACTTAGTAACCTTTTTCACTACTTCATTTACCTTAAGCTCTTCTTTCCTAAGAAGTCTATGACTCATTTCTACAGCATCCCTAAATAAACGCATAGTGTAGAAGAGCTTTGCTAGAGCATACCTGTTCTCGAAGCTTAGCCTACCCTTTACTGTAACTTTTTCTTCACCACTATTTTCTCTCCCTCTACGTGCCATTCTATTACATCCCCCGCTTTTAGATTTAGAGCTTTCCTCACAGCACTAGGGACGGCAGTAGTGTTTTTCTTAGAGATTCTAGTCTCAGCTATTTTCATATAATCACCTAGTAATAACTTAGGAAAAACTATATAAAACTCTCCCTATTACTCTGTCTTGGCTATGTGATTCCGATGAAGGTTGAGGAGATGAGTCCTAGATGTACTCCTATGTCGGTGAGGGGAGTTAGGAGCAAAATGACTAGCTCCCGCAGCAGGCATAGGAGCAAAACTCGGGTAATGAAAGTCTACGTAGGCTTACTAACGCCTACCTAGACAGGAACCCTAGAATCATGAGTATTTCTTGAATCCTAGTTCCTCAGCAACCTCTCTAAAACACCTTCTACATAGGTTTAATCCATACATCCTGATAATAGCTTCATGTGTTCCACATCTAACACACATCAATGCTCCCTTCCCAAATTTTCTCTTTTTTGGTGCTCTAAGCTTACCCACGTATATCACCTCCTAAACAACTTTTACACCCAAAATTTTTTCTAGGAATTCTATTGCTTCTTCCCTAGTAACTCTCTGCTTAACAGGTATCTTTGACCTCTTTCTACGACGTCTAGATACCCTGAATCCAGGTCTCTCCAGAACAATTACTACATCAAAGCCGAAGATACCGATAGATGGGTCATATTTTACTCCCGGTAGCAATATATGCTCCCTTATGCCGAATGCTATATTACCGTGATGATCTATACTTGAGGCCTTTATAGTGTAGTCTACAGCTGCTAGAGCTTTTTTGAGAAAACTTAAGGCTTTTTCCCCTCTAAGAGTGACCATACAAGCTATGTTTTCACCCCTCTTGATACCGAATTCCTTTATGGTTTTCTTAGCCTTTCTAAAGATAGGAGATTGACCAGTTAGTTCTTCAAGTAGCTTTGCAGCCTTAGCTAATCTCTCACCCGATTCCCCAACAGCCATATTTACTACAACTTTACTTATGAACACCCTTCTCATAGGGTGATCAGTTTCTAAATAGCTTTTTTGTATCGCCATCCTCTAA
Organism: Thermofilaceae archaeon; assembly: GCA_027017025.1. Lineage (GTDB taxonomy): Archaea > Thermoproteota > Thermoprotei > Thermofilales > Thermofilaceae > JALURH01. Next base: position 9,923 of record JALURH010000065.1, on the reverse strand, counting down.
TCACCACTAGGTAAGGTTATTATAGGTTTTTCTCTACCTATAACAAAAACATAATCTAGTATTGTCCTAACCTTCTCCCCACCTTCAGACTCTAGTTCGACCAGAGCTCTAGGTTTCTTGAATACTTGTTCGATTGATACTATTTTACCAATAAAACCTACGTTTGCACCATCGATTACAACAGCCACATTCCCTTCCTTGAATGGTATATGCTCAAGTATCTCCTGCTTCGGAATAGCTAGTTTTATAGTATCATACGTCTTGTAATGTGCTTCTACCGGGTTAAAGGGATTCTTTACCCTTATTAGGAAATTCCTACCATCATGGAATGTTAGTTGGATATTACCTCCCTTTACAGTTACCTTCCTCTTTATTCTAGCAGGTTTATATGTTGATTCTTCCCCTGTTATCTCTATAATCCCTATACCCTTTACTGGGTGAGGTACTATCCTAAAATATCTCTCTTCAGGTATTATATAGAGAACATCCATTAGGCCTATAGGGAATTTATAGTCTGTAACTATCCTTCCATCAACCATAATCTTACGCTCAGCTAAGATCTTCCTCGTTTCCCTCATCGTTATCGTATATCTTAATAAATCCCTCAGTATGATTCCAAGGGGAATCGACTTATCTATTGGATGTGGTCCAGGCCTAGGTTTTACTGTCCAAACATACTCTTTCCTTAAAATAGGCCAAAAAGTTGGTGAAGTAGACCGCCTTAAGTGCCTAGGTGATCCCCTACTCTTCCTCACCACCTTCTACCACCTCTTCGCTTAAATAAGCTTTTTTACGTTCTATGATCTCCTTCCTGAGAGGATCATTTAGGTTTAATTCTGTTATCACAACCTTAGATGGATGAATAGGCATAGGTACTTCAGTACCATCAGCCTTTCTTAAATTCACACCTTCAACATATATACGTGTTTTCTTTACACTAACCTTTACCACTCTTCCTTCATGCCCTTTATAGGCGCCTCTAACTATAAGAACCCTATCACCTTTCCTAACCCTTATCCTCTTTATACCATGTTTTTCCCTCAACTCTTCTGAGAGTGGTGCCACTAGCTGTTTAGATTTAACGTGCAGTGGGGCTCTATAAATCATTCTTTTCCTAACTTTCCTCGGTTGACTAGAGTAGTTTTTCGTAACCAACATACATCAACCTCCTTTAAGAAAAAACTATAAATTCTTAAACTTACCGCTCAGCTTCATTAACTGATTCTCCCATAGCCTCTTCCAGTCTCTCCTCCTCCCTTAGTTTTGATAGCTGTTCTAGATAATTTTTGTAATCATCAACTATTCGTTTCCAGTTTATACGTTTAATTACACCTTTCATATGCTCCCTAAGTAGGTTATCGCTTTCTCCACCTAGCCTAGCTTTATTCCATGTTACATATATCGGGTACCATACGGCCTTCCTCAGTTTTACCTTATTATCATCGAACCCGAAAAGTATATACCCTAACTCCCTGACATGGCAAGCTTCATTTGGACATAGGATATCTATCTCTCTATTCTCTTTCTTCAGAAAGAAGATTTTATACTCTGATGCATCCTTTATTACCCTACCGCATGGACATTGGAGATATGTTTCTTCACCCAAAATTTGCACCCCGTTTTCCCATGTGATGAAGAAGTATTAAAGTTCTTCACCCTTGTGTTTTTTAGCCTTCTTCTTTTTTCTCTCCACGAATACTTTCTCGGCAAACAGGTTTTGTTTCTCAACTTCAACTATAGGTATATAGGTTAGTCTTGAATCACCTGAGATATTGTTGCTAAATCCCACCTCTCCAGTAAATTTGTTGAATATAATATATCTTCCATTAAACGGTTCTTCCGACTCATAATAGTAAATTACTCCTGAGTCCCCTAGGCAAGGAGTTGGAATGAAGTATATGTGTTTTGAATCAACCACTATGTGGTGGATTATTGCAAGCTGAGAAACATTTAGTACATGAACTAAATCAACAATCGACTTTAGTTTTATTACCCTAGGTTTAGGCATTTTCTTTCACTCGCTTAAAATTTCTGAAGAATAGAGTACTATCCACATATAAAAAAGGAACGAATGCTACCTGAGGGGAAAATATGAAAAGTACACTAATAAAGGTAATAACGTTAACCGGAAAAGTGTTAGATAGAACATTCTCCTAGGTGTAACATCCACCTTACATATCAGAAGCCTAGCGATCCAAACTGTTTCAGCGTCCCTTGGGTTAAAGTAGAACTTGTACCATTTTATCCAATCCCTAGGTTTTACCGCCCATATATTCCAGAGTAAGTCATTTAACGTCCATACAATCCATGTTGCATAAAGAATCCTTGTTGGCTCATATTGTATGAAAGGTAGTGCATATATAACGACTAGGAATACGTGATAAGCATCCTGTTTAGGCTCCTCTTTGTACCTGGGGAAAGGATACTCAAGTTTCCATAACCCTCTATGCCATATTAGGCTTTCAAAGATATTAATCAACTGTGAATATAGGAAAGCTATTAATTCTAGCAACGATTCTTTCCCCTTACTACACTCATCAAAGTTTTATCATAGGGAGGGTACACTATTCCATGCTCAGTTATTATTCCAGTAATAAGGTTAGGGGGGGTAATATCAAACGCATAATATATTGCTGAGACATCTGGAGGAGCTATTCTTTTACCAAATATGTATAAAACCTCACTTGGGCTCCTCTTCTCAATAGCTATTTCCTCTGGAGCTGCTATTGACATATCTATGCTACTTGTAGGAGCTGCTACATAAAACGGTATATTATGTACCCTAGCCACCAATGCTAGTGGGTAAGTGCCTATTTTATTTGCAACATAGCCTTTCCTAGTTACTCTATCAGCCCCAACTATAGCTAGATCTATTTTTTCCTTCCTAGCCAATATCCCTATAGAATTATCAGTAGCAACAAGCACTTCGATACCTGCCTGCTTTAACTCCCAAGCAGTTAGCCTAGCTCCTTGGAGATAGGGTCTTGTTTCTAAAGCAATAACTTTAACTCTTTTCCCCTTCTCTACGGATAGGTATATTGGTGCTGTAGCTGTACCATAGTAACTTGTTGCTAGAGACCCTGCATTACAAACAGTTATGATTGTATCACCATCCTCTATAAGCCTTTCACCATACTCTCCAATCTTCCTATTAGCTTCTTCATCCTCTTTCTGGATTCTCATCGCCTCCTCAATAACTTTCCTCCTTGCTTTCTCTAAGCTTTGGGCCTTAGCAGCCTGAAGAACCCTATCTATAGCCCAAAATAAGTTTACAGCTGTTGGTCTAGTCTTCCTTAAAATTTCAGCAGCTCTGTACAGTTCTTTAATGAATTCTTCAAGACTATTAGCCTCTGTATGGTATGCTACTAAAGCTAAGGCAAATCCCGCGGCTACACCTATAGCTGGTGCGCCTCTAATCTCCATATTCTTTATTGCTTCTGCAATTCTCTCCCACCTAGTGGTTTCTATATATACTAACTTGTCTGGGAGAAGAAGTTGGTTAATCAGCCTTACTTTCCCTTCAATCCACTCGATGGTCCTGGGAAGATTAAGCATATTTCATATATCTGATTCTTTACTTAAAAACGATGTCTCTCTTTCTAGGAAAAAATATACAGAGCGGGCAACCAATTGGGCTATTCGTAGAGGCTCTGGTATAGAGCCTTGAATAGTGATTGCTTCAAGAAGCTCTCTTACCTCATTTTTTGAGGCCCCTTGATATCTAACGTAGACTACAGAGTTTGTTGATCTTAAATATATTTTCTCACGTGGACCAAGCTTCTTATATAGGTATAGCCTACTATCATCACCCGGGAAATACTCTCTAAGATACTTTTCTATACCTAGAGTTTCTTCATATGAAATGCATATAACTGGTAATCCCACCTTATTATATACTTCGTCTATATCTATTATATTAAACCATGAAATTATACATCCATTTAGTAATATAACATTTATATCCTTTCTACTAAGATAATTGTATATCTTTAAAACACCATCTGTTGCATCAAGACCCCCCACTTTTATTCGCGTAATAGCTAGGCCGTCTATTATCCTGTCTCTCCTCATAACTAATCCAGCCAATACGGACCATGAATTTTCTTTCTTGAAACACTCGGCTATACCTAGGGTTCGAAAACCTCTTTTATATGGGTTTAGTTTTCTCTTCATACTAGTAAGCTTCTCTCAAATTCTGTCAGAATCTCGAACCCATCCTCTTCTACAACTACCATATCCTCTATCCTGACGCCGCCATATCCCCGTAAATATAGACCTGGCTCTACTGTAAATACCATCCCGGGTTCTAGTATATCCTCACTACTATTGGATATAGATGGTGGTTCATGCACATCTATACCTATACCGTGTCCTAGACCATGGTTAAAATAGCTTGAGACTCCAGCCTTATCAAATACTTTAAGTGCTATATTATGTAATTCTCTAGCCTTTATTCCCGGTTTTATCGAGTTTATTGCAGCTTGCTGAGCTTCAAGAACTAAGTTATGTATCTCTTTTTGCTTCTCTGAGGGGTTTCCAAAAACTATTGTCCTAGTTATATCTGAACAGTAGCCGTGGATTTTCACTCCTAAATCAATCTTCACCAAATCTCCATGTCTTAACTCCCTTAACGATGGTTTTGCATGTGGATGGGCAGAGTGTTCACCAAATGCTACTATCGGTGTAAAGGATGGGAGAGAGCCCCTTGAATATATGAGCCTCACTATCTCACCTATAACCTCACTTTCCGTGACCCCCCTATCTAATGTATCTATAGCTTTCCTCATAGCCTCTTCTGCGATACGTACAGCCTTCTTCATGATTTTTAACTCCTCATCATCCTTCTTCACTCTCATTTCCTTCAATAAATTGGAGATATCTTTTGGTTTAACACCTATCTTCTCTACAAGTTTCTCGTATTCGGATTTAGATAAACTAGCTGGTACTATGCCTAAATTACCGTTACTTAAGTCTAGGTCTGATAATACCTTATTTAACGCTTCAAAAAGGTTACCTACAATAAGTACTTCATATTCCGTTTTTTGATCAATTTTTGAAAAAGCATATACTTTACCTAACGCTTTTTCTTCGAGCGCCCTCAAGTATTCAAGCCTAGGGGTAAGTAATATAGTATCTTCCGTTTCAGAAACTATAAGTACAGATGCTGCATCAGTACCACTTAGGTAAAGAATATTAGATGATCCGAAAATAAGAGCGGCCTTAAGATCTTCTTGTTGTACGATTTTATCTATAAATGCTTTATTCCTCCCCTTATAATCGAGCATCACCCCTAAGAGACTTAATATAGTTATTTATACCTACCCTCGACTTCCATTATTGAAGTTATTCTCATAATTCCCTTCATATAGTTGCCTGATAATCAAATTATTAGGCTGAAATAATGTCTAGAAAAAATGCATTAGAGAAACCTATTGCCTTTACTTCCTCTCTTTTATTGGTTTTAGCATACTCCCTTATAACAGGTGCAGATATCTCTCCCCTCCTACTTATTCCCGCAATTCTATCAATAGTATCTCCTGAGAGCGGAATAGCGTTATCACACCTCAGTTTAGTGGCATTTTACTATACTTTAAATTCACCCGTATTCATAGTTATTTTACCTATTGTTCTAGCATTTATCGCCAAAAGTATTAAATCATGGAAAAATACTGTAGTATTATCTCTCTCCTCATCTATTACTCTACTTTACCCTTCCCTATCACCCATAATGTTAGGTTTCCTAATAGCTTCGAGTAGTGTAGAGGAGGATGTTGATTCAATATTTACTGGCTTCGCATACTCAATTTTTATTCTCTTTATGACATATATTAAGTATCCGGAAAAATTGATACCTTATGGCATTTTCTTTGCCTGGGGCGGAGGCGCAAATACCATAGGGACTGCTGATCCCATAAAATATTCCGGTCAGATAATGTGGGGATTTTTTAATACAATTACTGCTAATAATGGGCTCTTCCTACTCGAAATAGTCACAATAGTTGTAGCATGTTATTTATCATCACAAGCTGGAAGATTCTGGAAACCTATTGCGGGAGGAATATTAAGTACAGCGATTATAGCAATAACTGGTGTATTTTTGGCTTTTAACCTCAATCAACCTCTGACCCCTGAACCTATAGTTATCTTGTTCTTAACAACACTATTTGCATCATACATCACTCATCGTGGTCACGGTTTAAGCGGAATAAGACATACCGCAGGAGCAGTTAAATATGGACTCAGAAAGAAGAAGAGAGATAGAGTTGTAGTTCCTCTAACATTTGAGGAACAAATAATACTTCAAACTATGAAAGATTCGCTTGAAACATTTAGGACACTTATGGAGACATATATTCCTGGAAAAGATATTATATTAGTATTGGGATATAACTTGAGGGAAGAAATTATTCTAGTAAAGGGGGCAATACGGTTATTGAATCTATTACCAAAAGAAGATTTCTATATATTCCACGGTGTCAATGACGTAAGATTTATGAATAATCGCGGAAAAACAGCTGTTATATTATTGGGAGGAGCCTGGCATAGTACTCTCGACTTAGTTAAAGACAGGATACGTGGGGTAGTCTACATTCCTCCTCCAGATAGGTCTCAGAGAACCTTTATTATAGAGAACTATTTAAAGAGAAAAGGTGTAAGTCTTGAGGAAGAAAATATACATTACCTAGTTGCTAACACTGCATGCTATAGCAGAGCTAGGTTAGTAGAACTACTAGATGTTTTGAGTAATATTGTCACTAGGAGCTCCTCTAACATGGGAGTAAATTATAGACAAATTTTAGACAAAGTATTAGGGCAGATCCCAGAAGATATAACTATTGATAGTTTTATTCAAGTAGAAATATTACTTCAAAGATACCCTATAGGTGGTTTTATATCACTTACCGAGGGAAAATAATTTAACTGATGTACACAGATTAAGGTAAGGTGTTTCTAGGATGAACATTACGAGACAGGCAGAGACATTGCCCTATGATCAAATACCTTTCATGCACTGGGGCATAATCACCAAGTATAATTTTACGTCAGAGAAAATTAGATATATCCCGCGTAAAAGATGGGATCCTCTTTCATCTGCTGAAATAAGGTTGTATGACCCAACTCTCGGTAGACTTATACCTATAGGCAAGAGAAGAGGCCATTTCTCCTATGTAAGCCCGGTGAGAGGCGCACGTCCAGAACCCCAGACGCCAGGTAAGCCTTCGAAAGACGTGTTTAAGAATATCATCGAGGGTAGAGATTATGCTATATTTATTACATTAGATGATGTCAGGGGTGATAATCCCTTCTCAGTTTCTCCAGTGATGCTTGATGTAAAAAAATATAGAGCTGTCACGATAAGCAATAGATTCCCAGCTATGGTAAGACACATTGATGAGGAAATTGAAGAGAAAATAAGGAAAGATATAGAAGACGAATATACTAAAATAGCGCTGGGAATAAACCTCGTTACTCTTCCCACCAAATATTATGAAACCTTAAGTGAGATACCTGCTAATGATCTTTCAGCTATAATAAAGTCAATGAATGTATCAATAGACTATTGCGTGGAAGAAGCAAGGAAAAGAGGTATAGATTTGGCTCCAGTTTATCCATTCTTTAACATCGGCTTTATGGCTGGCGGATCTCAGCCAAGACTTCATTCACAAGTTTACATTGATTTAAACATGGATGGACATGGAGCATTCATGGAAAACCTGCTTCAAGCGTTTGAAGAAAAATACAGCAGTGGTTACTGCTACCTTTGCACCTCACGTCATGATGATAGAATCGTATATGAAAATGAAACATGGATGGTTTGGGTAACTTCGTCTCCACGTAGAAACTTTCATCTAAGACTAACTACAAAACGTCACGTCGAGAGAATTACTAACCTAGGTGAAAAAGAAATAAATGACTTGGCTAAAACACTAATAATCTCCTCTCAGGCTCTAGATAGGCTGGGTGTTACCAGGGATAGAAACATACTATTCTATAGTAATCCATTTGGGTACTCATCATTCTTCCATATTTTCGTGGATCTAATTCCATTTGAGAGAATTGGTGGAATAGAGAATCTTGATTCATGTAGAGTCTCTAGGTACTCACCAGAAGATGTAGCTATGGAATTGAGGAATATTATTGAGAAAAGCCTCTAGGGTTTTCCCGTTTTCAGATAATATTATATCCCTTTCTTAGGATGAAATATATGATGAATAACTTAGTTGAGATAGATAGTACGCTTACATACTTGCAGTTGGAGACCATACCTATCAATCTCCTATTTATTATACTTGTACTTACGATCGCAGCCATTATTGTCTCCATCTTTGTACCTTTTGTCCACTATGTTCTCCTAAGCAGGAGAATAGAGGAGGCGCTTGGGAAAAAGAGATTAGAGGATATTGATAAGATAGAGAAATCAGTAAATAACCTCGTAGTTAAGGTAGGGAAGCTAGAAACCCTAGCTAAAAGCCTTAATGATAAATTGTATCAGATTGAGAATAGAGTGAGTATTTTAGAGAGGAGTAGGCACCAGGCTAGAGCTACTGCCATTCCAGCAATTATACGGCCCAGAGCTAAAATTGAGGAAGTAGTTGAGCCACAGAAACTCTCTTCACTCTCAGAGTTGAAAGTGTTTTTCCCGGATATAATATATGCAGGATTCATAACCTCGCAGGGATATATTGTAGAGTCCTATGGAACACCTATAGAGGAGCCAGCTAAACTTTTAGAGATACTTAGGCTATCCGAAAAATTTACCGGTTCACGCGAAGTAAAAATCGTTAAAGGAGAAAAAATAATTTCTATGTTCTACGTCGATAATATAGGTGACTTACAGGTATATGGGGTACTTGCTTCTTCCCTATTCTTCAATAATAAGAAATTTGAAGTTGTAAAAAGAACATTAACCAGGTATCTTAAAGAGAAATTGAAAGAGAAATGAGGTGATTATTTGAGTAATATAGAGGAAATAAAGAAAATATTATCACGGATAGTGAAAGAGTCCTTAGGTATGGTTAATGCTATAACTTTCACTTGGCGTGATGGTATTCCTATTGCGTTTATAGCACCTAATCAAGCTGATGCGGAATTTATGAGTGTAGCTGTTGCTGTAGCTGTAGGCTCCCTAGATGCATTAGGTGATGCTATAGGGAGTAAAGTTAGAAGGATAGATGTAGAGTTAGAGAATGGGGAGCATGTTTTAATATCTGTTCTCGATGGTTCATTACTAGCATTAAATACTATTCCGAGACCAAATTTAGGTTTAATACATATAATTTTAAGGAAATATGAAAAAAGTATAAAGGAGAAAGGTGGGGTTGGTGAGATTGGCTCGCCAGAATTATCTAAAAGTTCTGGTTAGCGGTCCTTATGCTAGCGGTAAGACAACATTTGTACGAACACTGTGTAGAAATGTGTTATTAACAGAGGCATATGTCTCTACGGAATATGAACGTAGAGTGAAACCAACAACAACAGTTGCTTTCGATTACGGAAAGATAAATGTTGATGGAATATCTGTATATCTATTTGGAACTCCGGGACAAATAAGATTCAATTTTATGTGGAAAGTCCTTAGCGTCGGAATGCATGGTTATATATTCATAGTTGATGGAAGCAGTGTTTTAGAGCTCCTCAGGGGAAGAGTAATGTACGAGTACCTAAAATCATTTGGAACATACCCTCACGTTGTAGCGGTTAACAAACAAGATATTGCATCAATAAATATAGTAGATGCAGCGAAGATCTTAGGCGTTGATAGATCGCTACTAGTACCTCTTATAGCTATTGATAGAGACTCGGCTTACAGGGTTCTGCGAATAGTAGTGCACAGGATTTTGGATCACTTAAATAGAAGTGAATCGACTATCCAAGTTTCTCAAGCCGATTCTTAACACTTCTAATATAGTAAAGTAGTATAC
>JALURH010000064.1:14424-14808 GCA_027017025.1 Thermofilaceae archaeon | reverse complement strand
GGAGTATAGTGGAAAATACTACTATACGAAGGAGAACGGTGGCTTCATGAAAGCGCTGTGGAAAACAAGCCTATGGAAAACCATAGCACACATATACCCAAAACAATTCCTACAAGGACTATTCGACAGCGAAGGAACAATTTCATATTATTCACGCAAACAACCGTATATAGGAGTTACCATAGGTAGTGAGGAAACATTTAGGCTAACAAGAAATCTGCTTAGAAAACTCGGCTATAAACTATATATACGAAGAAAAAAGGAGATGACCAAGATCATAAGAGGAGAACCATTTAATTTCGGTGAATGTTACGAGATGCGCATACTGGGAGGAAGGAAGGCAGTAATTAAGTTTAACAAAGAAATAGGTTTTAGGGAGTTCAA
>JALURH010000064.1:0-14414 GCA_027017025.1 Thermofilaceae archaeon | reverse complement strand
ATATAATATAAAACTTCTTTACATTCCACTCAACAGTCCCGGTTCATACAATATCAATTTTTTATAAATCACGAAAAATGACATAAAATCCGTAAAAATGGTAGCCCGGCGGGGATTCGAACCCCGGTCTGCGGGGCCAGAGCCCGCTATGCTTGGCCGCTACACCACCGGGCTTTTATGCCCGTTAATTGCTACTCTGTTCTCATATTTAGTGCTTTATCTGTGGAGGTTAAATTTTTTGCTCTAAGGTATTTCTACCACCTCTTTAATAGTTATACCCTCTCCCCAGGGATTATCTCCAACAAATGAGCCCTCAACCATAAAAGCTGATGGTGAAGCTGGATGGATATACGCTGAATCCCCCGGTTTCATCCACGTGGCCTCAGCAGGATAATACCTCTTACCTTTATACTCATAATACCAGTAGTATCGCTGGCCATATCTAACTACATCTGTGGGAGGTGACGGCAACGCTACTGCTACCATAGCATGTCCCCCCTCTCCCTCAGTAGTCTGGACCACCACTAACAATACTATCGTATCAAGACCACCTGCACGAAGGATGCTCGCCAATAATGTTGCAACATTATCACAGTCACCACTACCCTCCACTAATGTCTCAAGAGGATACTTAGTATACCCCGTGATATTATAGTATATCTGGTGCACGAGTTGGAGAGCCAAGTTTACATAAAGCTCTGGGTCTCCTCTACTTATCTGCTTTAAATCATATGCTATTTCCTGTATAGCAGCACTCTGCTCATCTCTCCAACTATTTACGGCCTCAAGAATATACTTTGATGTTAGCCTATTTTCCAGCGATGCTACTATATGTCCTTCAACCTTAGTTCGATAGAAGAAATAATCGTGTGCACGGATTCTATAGAATGCATAATAGTATTCTCCCCTTTTATAATCGTACAGCGTGAAGAGCCTATAATATAACACCTCCTGCATCTGTGTCCAGAAAGTTTTAGACCTATTCTCTATCTCTTCGAGCTGTTCTTTTACCTGCCTAAAATCCTCCAGTAATCTCGTATAGTTACCCTCAAGTTTCTCATATTTAGCCAATAGAACATCATATTTTGCCTTAATTTCTCCATACTTAGTTTCTAGCGAAGCATACTCCTGCTGAAGTTTAACATATTTTTCCTTTGTAGTTTTTAGCTCAAGGCGGAGACTGCTTATCTCATAGGAGAAGTAAATATAAGCTGGTACTACCCCTATAATTACCCCTATCAGCAGTATGACCAGCAGCTTCTTACGTGGACAATAAGTATAGTAGTAGTATTGCATAAGCTAGTAGCTCTAATACATGTCTTTAAAAATTTAGATTAACGGAAAGAGAAATGCGTAAAAGAAGGCTCCTGCAAGAAACATCATCCTGATACGATCTACAAAAACAGAACCCGTAAATTGGTGGGGCCGCCGGGATTTGAACCCGGGCCATCGCGAACCGCTACATATGGTTCTCGCGGGCCCAAGCCGCGCATCATAGCCAGGCTAGACCACGGCCCCTGACTTTGATCTATTTTCAGGTTTAAGGATAGTTGTTTATTTTTATTTCGATGTACTTACTTGAATATTATTTCTTCTCCAAGCCTAGGTATGTATGCCTCTCTACCGTATTCTAATGCATGTTGATATAATTTATGTTCTGGCTCTGGCTCCCCATGAATTATAATTATTTTTGCATTTTTCTTCGTATTCTTAATGGTTTCTATTAAGTGTGTTCTTCCACAATGTGATGAGAAATCGAACCACTCTATCCTTGCCTTTACTTCACCTACTTTTGAAGGTGACTCGAAGATCCCTGTTTCTAGAACTTTTCTGCCAGGAGTGCTGGGTATCTGGAAACTTACAAATATGATGGCGTTTTTGGGATTTTCCATTATTTTTTCCATGTAGTATACTGCTGCCCCTCCTTTAAGCATACCAGCTGGCGAAACTATTACTGCTCTTTCATTAATAATCCTCTTTCTATCACGCCATCCTATTACTTTCTGTACCATACTCCAAGCCTTCTGGAATGTTTTCGTGTTTCCTAAGGTATCGGGGTGTCTTAGTAGTATATGCCCAGCCTGCCTAGCCATACCGTCCAAATATATTGGATATGGGAAATCATATTTTGCAAGTACACATATTATTTCATGGGCTCTACCTATAGCGAACGCCGGTATTAATACTGTTCCACCGCTATCTAGCACTTCTATTAGTGTTTCTACAAACTTCTTTTCATTTAATTCCCTGGGTGGATGGTCGTATTCAGCGTATGTTGACTCCATGATTAGGATATCTGCTTTCCTTATGGGTGTGATATCAGCACCGGGCAACAGACATGAAGACTCTAGATTAAAGTCTCCCGTATATATTATGGAGTAATTTGGAAGCTGTACTTCAATCATCGAACTACCTGGAATATGGCCCGCTCTATGTAGACGAAGCTCGGCGCTCGCTATTTCTGTAGCTGAATTATAGTTAATATTTTCTGCATATTTTTTCATTGCAGATACTTCTATTTTTTCGTAAGGAACATAGTATTTCGAAATCTTTAGGAAATCGTAGATTAGTAACTCGCTTAAATCAAGCGTTAACCCTGTGGTATATAGGGGTGGGGAAGCACTAATATAGAGAAGAGGCATAGCTCCACTATGATCTAAATGAGCATGGGTTAATGTTACCGCAGTTAATTCTTTAGGAGGAACATGTAGGGGGAACTGAGGTTCATCCTCCGAGATATCTACCCCATAATCCAGTAGGATGTTATTTGCTTCAAAGGAGATAAGTATCCCTGCTCTTCCAACCTGCATTGCTGCGCCCAGAGCTTTTATCTTAAGTTTAGACATGTCTCCAGCTACCCGGTATTCCTAAGTTCTTGCCTAATAAAACTATTATGACTAAATAGATTTCATGGTAAATGCCATGGCTCAATTAAAGCTCCGTAATCTATACTCTGTAGTCCAGCTACCTCCTTGGGTTTTGATAAATGCCTGTATGCTCTCGGACTTTGAATATATAATCCAGGATCTATGATCCTAGGTAATACCTTTATAATTTTTCTGGCCTCCCTTGTTCTATATCCGCATTTTTGACATTTTAAACCTTTATTTTTGCCTGCAGATTTAAGTCTAGCACCGCACTTTGGGCAATTTGGATTAAATATCTCAACTATTGGTACAGGTTTTATAACCCGTATGTACTCGGCATTAAATGTTAGCCCCTCTCTAGGTACTACTCCTCCACCAACTTCTATTCTATCCCCCTTTTTCAGCATCTTAGCCAATTTATTGAGTCTACCTGTTTCCTTGTATATCATTACCGTTATTCTTCCAGTGCTATCCTCTAGCTCTATTTTTACGTGACCCCCTCGTAGTATTACTGGATTAAAGGTAACTTTTCCAATTATAATGGCAGCATCATATGGTCTAAGACTCCGTACTTTCTTTACGTGAAAGTGCTCAGCTGTAGCCTGATTAGTCTTGTATATTAATCCTCTTTCAAATTGAAACTTCTTGAATAAATCTACTAATATCTGGGAAAGAACTAACGGGTCTATAGATCTTATACCTAGAAGAACAGGATCAGGGCCCCTGGGTATAGCTAATACTCTTTTTGTGCTATAGTCAATATTCCCAAAAACAAGTGGTCTATAATTTTTATCTATTTCATATATAGCTCTCACTAGGCTATTGTTATCTAATACCTTCTCTTCTCTCCGATAAAGCGACCTATACAGTAGTAGCTCATAAGTAAAGTCTTCAAGAGGGAATGCAGCAGCAGCAGCTAAGCTGCCTACTATCCCTCTTCCATCTTTTATTACTACTATATTTCTCTGCGAAGAAATAATCTCACTCACATATCTCTTAGGTAGCAATTCTCTTACTGCTCTCTTGTAGAGGAGTTTCATCTCCTCTTTAGGCTTCCCTATGATCGCTATTGCTGCAGGGGAAGTTTTTCCATGTTTCTCAGATAATTCATGAATATTTTGTTTTATTATCTCAAGAATCTCTGGTATTAAGCTTCTAGGAACACTTATATGAAAGGCTATTGCAGCGTTACCTCTAGTCTTAAAGGGAATATTTGGATTAAGTCTTATTAAGTGAGGATAATCTAGGAAAACTACATTTTTGGATGACAACTCTTGGACTAGGATAGCTCCGAGATAAGTTGTACACATTCCATAGGGAGAATCTGTGTCATCTAATCCGATATGCACATCCATTACTCTTTCATATACTCGATAGCATATAGGTATACTCCATCCAGTATTCCAGGGCCTCCTCCTTCTCGACCATGAGGACTCATTTTTCGTTTTCCTGTAAGTCTTGTCGCTAAGTGTATGTTAGCGGCCGTTTGGCTAACTGCTTCCTTATCTATACCCTCTATTATAACATCATCCTTCTCAACTTTTACCTTTGCTCCAGGTACTATCTTAGCTATTCTGTATCCTCTTTCTCCCAGAAAATTTTGTATTATTACTTTATTCTCCTCTACTTTAAGAGACATAGGGAAATGGGCATAAACTATCTTCATCTTGTACCTATACCCCTTCTGAACACCTATTATCATGTTAGTAATATGTGAAGCAACTGTTTTAACGACGGCTCTCTCTCGTTTATTCGCTAAGTAAACTTCTATAACTATTTTTCTATCAACTTTATTTAAGAGAAGCTTAGGTATATGTGAGAAGTCCTTTTCAAGCTCGCCTAATGGACCTCTTATCTTAACTTTCTTATCCACTACCTCGATCTCTACGTTTTCAGGTATCTCAACCTCCTCTTTTACATAGATATCTTTGGCCATACATTAACACCTAAGTTACTAGTTGAGCTATAACTAATTGTTCTAAATATATTTCTCTACTGGAATTTAGGTATTCACGAAACTTTTTACGTGAGAATAAGCAATATTTATGTGGGTGAGGAATTGGAGGACATTACTAAGGAGTTGCTCGAGACTATAGCTAGGATTCAGAGAGAAGTTGATGCTATGTTTAAGAATTTTTGGACAAAATACTATGAGAAATTTCCAGTTTCCTTTAGAACATTTGAGCCCCTAGTTGATATAGAGGATAAAGGGGATACTATTGTAATTTATGCGGATGTACCGGGCTTTAAAAGAGACGAGATCAAGATTAAGGTCACAGAGGATACAGTAGAAATTAATGCTGAAAAAAGCGAGTCTCATAAGCAGGAAGAAGCAGGGAAGAAATATTTTCTTAGACAAAGAGTCTACGAGAGTTTTTATAGAAGGATAAATCTTCCAGTAAAGGTTAGACCTGAGCAAGCCAGGGCTAGGCTAGAAAATGGCGTGTTAATAGTGATATTACCAAAAAGTGAGGCAGCTAGAGAAGTAGAAGTTCATGTGGAGTGAATGTATAAATGCAGGAAAGTATTAGTCGGGGGAACATTTTCTTTACTTCATAGGGGACATAGGCATTTACTAGCTAAGGCTCTCAGCTTAGGTAGGCATATAGTAGTTGGTATAACAAGCGATGAATACATCAGACATTTAAGTAAACCTCATCCGGTGGAACCCTATGATTTCCGAGCCCTAGCTGTATTATTATATATTCTTCCTCACATGAATGAGGATCAGGTTGTTGAAATTGTACCATTAGATGATATCTATGGTCCTGCCCTAGATGACCCCAGTGCTGATTGTATAGTCGTTTCGGAAGAGACCCTGCTTAGCGCCGTTAAGATAAATATAGGAAGAAGGATAAAAGGCCTAAAACCCTTGAAGATAATATGTGTTGAAACTATTTCCATAGCAGGAGAACGTATTTCATCCACACTTATTTGGAGGCTATTAACCGAGATACCAGGAGCCTAATAACTTGGTACCATATTAAAGCCCAGAGAAAGTATAAGCTTAACCCTAATATTGTTCTGAGGATACTAGATACTATAAGTGACAAAATCATATACTCCACTATTGCTATTGTTCCAAGCAAGGTTATCCAAGACAGTAGCACCAATAGTGAGATCATAAGAGAGACACGTATTACCCTCAACTTACATCACCATTAGGAATGCAACTGCTATTGCTAAAATAGATGATACAGCCTCAACTATCAAATAAACTTTTACCACTTCGTGTTCTCTTCCTTCCCCTCCTAGGAGCAGTATTAGTCTCGTAAGCGATAAAGGTGCTGTGGGACTTGGGTTAGCGATTAATAATCCATCTTTCGTAACTTTTATTGGGCGTTCCCTAAGTTGGCGATGTTCCTTAAGTCCACCGATGGATGAAATCACCAGATATGCATTAAGTACGTGTGGCAAGAGTACGGTCAGTATTATGAATTCCATTCGTGAAATTACAGCAACGGCTCCCAAGATTCCCCCTATCATTAAACTTCCGCTATCACCATTGAAGACCTTAGCTGGATATCTGTTATATGGATAGTAGCCTATGAGAATACCTAGGAGTATTACTGCAACTATTAAGCCTACTTTAGAGCCTAAGACCACTGAGGAAAATAGTATAGCTATTGAGGCTATTATCATAGTCCCAGGCATTATACCATTCATAACATCTAGCATATTGACAGCATTTGCTGGTCCAGCTATAGCTAGAGGAAGTAATACCCAATACAGGATTGTTAATCTAATCCTCCCTATTATAGGCACTAATGGACGCCCTATTATAATCCTCCTAGGAAATAAAGTGGTAGAAATAACTATAGGGAGTATAGATAATGTCGTTAAGATAGTCTTTGTTTTTCCTGGAAGTATGACTATGTCATCTATGAGGCCTATTAGAAAGCATAGAAACGCTGTAAACCATATTGTTAGAATCTCGATAGTGTATTGGGGAAAAAATATTATTGAAGAGAATGTTGAAACAGTAAACGAAATTATAAGAATTATTCCTCCACTATGTGCTATTAATGGCCTTCCTGGTTTATGGACATCTGGTCGAACTATACCTTTCCTATGTAGGTAGTTAATTAGGGGAGTAGCTATTACATTGGATACCACAGCCCCCGCTCCAAGAATTGTTGCTAAACCAAGAATATCACTGTAGTTAATCATATCTCATCATCTCCTACGATTAATTTTTGACAGAACTCCTGCAGCCAGTAGTGGTAAGATTATTGTTATATCCCCTGGAATAGTAACATGGTATTGTGTAGGCTTTATCTTTCCCCAACTTATTGCTTCACGTGTCCTGGCACCACTTAAACTACCATCCCATTCTGGCGCAGAGGTTATTTGTATTGCATAATCTAATCCGCCTTTAAACTGTGCCCACCATATTAGGTGATGCTTTGCTATACCTCCTCCCAGAATTATGCCGGCCAACTTATTTGCTTTATATACTATGTTGGCGATATTCTTCATATCTTCAAGAACATCAACTTTTAGAGTAACTCCCTTCCTACTTCTCATAACTTCGCCATACGTAAAGAGTGCTGTACCAAAAGCAGAATCTACTATCCCTGGGCAGAAGATTTTTACTTCTTTAAGATAGGCTTCTCTTAAGATGGAATTCCTATCCTTTAATCTCTTACCAATTTCTTCCGCCAACTCGCTTGGCGTCCAGGTATCTTTAATTTCTATAAGCTCCTCTAGCATATGATGAGTAAATTTCTCAATAATAGGTCCATAATTCTCGAGAGGAATCAATATGCTTCCCAGCCTATGTATTTCAAGTTCTCTAAGCATTTTATCATCGAACTCAAACCATCCTTTATAGTATATTCCTCCTTCAGATCTTGCTATATCATGATCGAAGGTTCCACCAGTTGTTATAACTAAGTCGACCAAGCCTCTTCTGATTAGGGATGAAAGAAGCCCCCTCAATCCAGTAGCTACTATATTAGCTGGGAAAGATAATATGACTAATGTATCATCACTATAAATTTTCATCATAATATCAGCGGCTTTAGAAAGATACCGTGTCGTGAATCCTCCTAGATGCTTATAGTATTTTATTAATTTTCCATAAGCATCAGATAATGGCTCTAATTCCTCGAGCGTTACATCTCTTACTTGTTCCTTCAGTATTTCCTGTCTTACACTCAATATATTCACCTTGATCTTTTTAAAATATTAGGTAGATCTTTTAATGCATCCTCATATTTCTTTCTAAGAACCAGTTTGTTATACTCATTATATCGAATTAAACCATTTTCAAGGAGAAATTTCACTGTATAATCTATGCTCTTTCCCGTAAGAGCAGCTATTACTGCTACAAGTCTTTTAACAAGGGGTGTAGCATTTAGGTAGATTGATTCATCGTATTTCTCTGATAAGACCTCTGCTAAACATTTTATTACATCAAGGGGGGCATCTGAATATAATATATTGCCCTTAATCTCGGATTTATATCCACTTAAATAAAGAATATCCCTAAGTCCTTGCACAGGTATAGCTATTTTCAGCTTGGCTATTTTCAATAGCATTGGAATAGAGTGTTTATAAACACCTTTTATGACAGTCTTAGAAAGTCTCCACTCCGAATAGCCTTTCCTTATTGTATCAATAATCCTATCTACCTCATCTGGAGACGCCTTAATGAAAATCTTTAATTTCTTCCCTTTAATCTCCCCAGTATAATACCTCTTAGGAATTAGTCGCGTTAAATATTCCAGAAAATCTATAGCCTCCCCTACATCACTGAAGGAAAAAAGTAAATACTTTTCACTCATTTTATAACATACCTCAAACTAGTCTTCTTCTTAACATTTCTTTTACATCTAGAGCAGTAAAGAGTAAATCCTCTCCGCTTTAAAATATTCATACAATTGGGACATCGAGCATAGATTACTCCAAATTCTCGTCCTCTTGTAGAAAGGACGTATGGCGGGCCCCCCTCCTCCATTATCCACGCTCTAATTATATCTCCGTAAGCATAAGCTTCAAATATTCCTCTAATATGATTACTACTCACATTAAGTATATGGAGTATTCCAGAGAATGGTACGGGAAATAAGTTTTCCCTATTCTCTAGATAGAATATCTTGACAAAAGCTATTGTATCTCTAACAGAATCTATAAGTCCATAGACTATATCATTGGAGTGGAGAACAAAGGGAGTTTTGAAAGGATTCACATTAATTGTTCTAGTCGATAAATCTATCTCTACTCTTCCAAGAATCTTTGAGAGTATTTCACCATCTATCCTATAAGTATTGCTACCTGGGAAAAATTCTTCTATGACTGCGATTTCCTCACCCGGTACCACTACTCTCCCTAGTGTTCTTACCAACTTTTAACACCCTAATTACAGTTACGTCCACTTTATGTCCTAGTTTTCTGTGAAAGTTATAGGTTGGGGGTAGTATTATTTCTTCTTCAAAAAGAATCTCTGCAAAAAGATTTCTCTTGGAAAGGTAGTTGATAACGTAATTAACGGATGTTGACTTATGAACGCTGTACACAGTCTTTGCTATTTCTAACGCTTTATTAAGGAATATTATATCCATACCCTTTATATGGACACCAAAGGGAGGATTTTGTACCACTGTGTCAAAGATTTCTGGAAGTTCCAGTTTCCTAATATCCGCAACTACTAGATGACTTCTATTGTCTATTCTTAACTTCCTTAGAGAATTTTTTGCTACTAAAAGAGCTGAATCATCTATGTCAATAAGTAAAGCCTCCTCCGCTCCTAGGAGTATAGCACCAATACCTAACCTTCCTGTCCCTGCACCTAGATCAACAACCTTTTTGCCCGAAATATCATGGTATTTCATCTCTGCTATCCATAGCATCCTAGAAACTAGATGTACGGGCGAGGTATATTGTTCGTATTCTATCTTAGGTGCTGGGTGTTGCGGTATATCTTCAAGAATTATTTCGAGTTTTCTTTTCTTCACGTTCTCGAAATTCTGTATCTCAATATGGCGGCAATACCGCCAAATGTCTTATATAACTCCCTTCCTTCACTTGTCTCATTTGAAACCAGTACTACCTCTGTTCCAGACATCTCTGCTAGGTTTGCGAGCTCCTCAATAAGCATCTTTTTATCTATAATCTCAACTTCACTTTTACATTTTGGACATTTTAAATCATTTACCTGATCTTCTATAATGCTTTTCCTCCCCTCATATTGGCACATCTTACACTGGAAAAATACTCTAATCTTCTTTAGATTCTCTGAAAGTAGAAGGATTCTCACCGCACCCATCTCTAATGCTCTTCTCACTTCTTCTTCACCATAAATAGCTAAGCCGGTATCCCTGGCTAAGTTGTAAAGAAATTCGTTGACCACCTCTTTCTCTCTTATATACTGCACGTCCTTTAGAAGATCTTTCGCTCTTTCAGTGAGCTCATAAATACCTGATTCTCCGCTGTAGCCAACATCAAACACACCCAAAATTTTTTCCTTCAAAGTGTAATGGAGATAGTCCCCTTTCACAAACTCGTATTTTGATGGACCTGGACCACCTACTATTATTCCCTTAAGTTCAGGTATCTCAAGAAATATCTTATTTGCGTATTCTCCTATTCTTTTATAAAATTCATGTGCTAATTGCTCTATAATACGCTCAAATCTTCTCGCGGATTGTCCACCAGCTCTATGTTTACCCGGGATACCTGAGGTGATCTCCTCAACAACCTCGAGCGATTTACCTTTGAGTATTCCGAAAGCTGCCTCGTTACGATCGAGCACTATTAGTCCATAAGCCTCTCTTATACGAATCATATCCTCAAGAATCTCCGTATGGAAACGAGAATCACACCGGTATAACCATATTTTAAGTCTCTCTGGCGGCTCAATAAGATGTATCTCCATTTTTTCTCTTCCAGGTACGTCCCCAGCAATATATCCGGCAAAAATCACTAAACCATTTGGCGGTGTTTTCCTAAATAGCTTTAAACGGTTAATGATTGCTGAAAGCGCATCTAGTACATGATGCCTAGTTGTCCTATCCTTTATGTTGGATGCTGTAGAATACTCATACCAAAGCGTGTTTAGTACATCCGCTATAGGTCTCCCTGCTGGTATATAAATCGTTACTAATTCGGTGCCTCTCCCTCTCTTACTTTTTAATTCTCCGATTAATCGTTCAAGCTTTAATCTCTCTAATTCATCCATTCTTAGTCACACCTAAATATGAGCTCGACCTAAAGGAACATGAACTCTTTATCATTAAAGAAAGGTGAAATAAAAAGATGCCCATTGTAATTAAGATAGGTGGACATTTGTTAACCAAGAAAGAGGGACGTCTAGATATTGTTTACTTAAAGAAACTAATACCAATATTACATGAAATCTGTCACAGAGATAAAGCTGTCATCGTGGTAGGAGGAGGGTTAACTGCACGATCTTATATCGATTCAATAAAGGAATTTAATCTCAATGAATCAATTCTAGATCAGGTAGGGATTAATGTTGCTAGGATACATGCTCTAGTGCTTGCATCACTCTTTTACGAAAGATTCTACTCAGGTATACCTCAAACATTGGGAGAGACTGTGAGTCTACTATATAAGGATAATATTGTTTTCCTAGGGGGACTTCAACCTGGTCAATCAACAACTACTGTTGCAGCTCTAGTTGCAGAGGCGGTAAATGCTAGATTCTTGATAATAGCAACAAATGTGGAAGGTATATATGAAAGTGATCCCAGAAAAAATCCTAATGCGAGACTACTTAGGGAAGTTAGAATAGAGAGACTCCATGAAATGTTCTCTAAACCAAGTAAAGCGGGAGAGTATAGGTTACTGGATACACTGACATTAAATATATTGGCACGTAGTAGAATTCCAACGTACATTATTAACGGGGAGGAACCGGAAAATATACTCAGAGTATTGAAGGGAGAACATGTTGGCACGAAAATAATTTATACGTAAGAATGGTGCGGGGGCCGGGATTCGAACCCGGGCAGGCCAACGCCAGCGGAGGTCTTATCTCCCTGTAGAGATCCTAAGTCCGCCCCCTTTGTCCAGGCTCGGGCACCCCCGCCTCTTTCACGGTTGAATAATCCTAGTGAGATTATTATAACGTTTTCTCCATCCTTTCAAGGAGAATCTTATATTCGTGGCATTCTAGTATTAGCCGTGTCATGTTATCAAGGGATGGTTGTACCCTATCCAGGTATTGAGCTATGGTTTTAGCTAATGCAAAATATTTAGTTACATACTTTGCATCTATGGTACCCTTCTTCTCCATTTGAAACAGTTTTTCTTTATCGATTATCTCAGATCTTTGACCATTCCTTCTTATTACGTCAATCTCCATATCAAGATACCAAGCTGACCCGCTAGGTGAAAGTTCTAAGGGAGTATTAAGATTAACATATATTCCCTTGAGTTCATCGTGTTTAGTAAAGTACATGTGTATTATCATTCGAGATAATGGAGCTATAAGCGATATTGAATAATCTCCCTCTTCTTTCGGCAAATTTAGGCCATTATAAATACCCTTTCCATAAATCCTACGTGAGATGCTATAAATTAATGAATAAATTCTTTTGGCATCACCATGCCATACATACGTTGAAGCATCTATTTTTTCATGCCTAAGTGTTATATAGATACGTGATCGTAAGTTCTTCATCAATTCCCTGAAATAATAGAGTATAATACGGTTGGGATCAATGGCTCTGTCTAAACCATTATGTAGAATATTCTCAGCAAAATCCACATAGTCACTGAATCTATTTCCAATGGATTTAAAGAAGTGATGTAGTGGTATAGTTGTTATTTGCTTAGATCTAATATCATCAAGATCTCTCTTTGTATCAAAACCTATTTTCAGGAATGCTATGGCCTCACCCTCGGTAACCTTTATGGGAGGAGAGTGTCGCTCTCCCTCTTTGATTATCTTCTCCATATTTCTCTTTAAATAAGAGATTTCCTGCAATATATTGGAAATTTCAGCCTTAGCCGCTATGCTTCTAAATTTTACTCCCCAACTTTCTATACCGCTCCTTAATACTAAGGAGAGAAGTAGACTTCGGCGTTCAGGGTCCCGTATATAGCTACTAAATCCGTGACGTTCTCCCTGTATTATTCTCACATATCTCCCAGTTATGGCAATTCCTGGCTTTAGTATGGGTCTTTCTAGATCAGGTTTGATTATGTGTGCATATATAACATCATTTTCCTTTAAACTTATATTCCTTGGAATTAAGTAACCCTCCTTTCCATCGGGAAGACTTACAAGCCATTTTTCTCCTACTCTTTTCTTAACCAATATCTTAAAAGAGGTATACGGGCCGTCATCAATGTATAATATTGAAACTCCCTTCAAAGTTGACTGTAAAATACCCAAAATTGCTCTTACAGTATTTTTTTCGCCAATAATTACTATGGATTCTTTATCATCACGATCTTTAATCGTAGCAACTGGTGGTAGAAGGGGTTCATCAATTTCGTTAAAAAATCTGGATCTAAGGATATCTGATGGATCAGTTATCCTAAAGCCAGAATCGAGCAGTAGCCTAGCTAATGCGGTTGCATATATTCCCCTAATCCTAAGCCCCTGTTTTTTTGTGGACATTTTAGAATAATATCTCTGGGTATAAATTAATAAGCTTGGTTTTAAAGTAGCTATAAGAGGTCTCAATCCCTAGCTCCTTGAGACAATACTTATATGTTACCTTTCTTTTCTAGCACACTGGATCAAAGAGTAAAGGGTGAGAACGTTATGGTAGAACAGCCAGCTCAACTAAAAAATGCTGTAGAGATTCTTAAAATGATTGCAGAGGATAGGGGTGTTCCTAGAAATATTAGGAGAGTGGCAGCAGAGTCTATTGAGATACTTATGGATAATAAGATGTCAGTAGGTTTAAGGGCAGCTAATGTAATATCAAAGTTAGATGAAATATCACTCGACCCCAATGCACCTTTATACGCTAGAACGAAAATCTGGCAAGTTATAACTTTGCTAGAGCAAATAAGGGATTAGATAGATCATGAAATTCTTGTCAACAGGAAGCATAGTATATGGAGCGCTTCCAAGAGGATGTGAACTCTGTCAGAGAGGTTTAAAATCAATAATATTTGTTACTGGATTCTGTCCACGTAAATGTTTCTATTGTCCACTAAGTACTGCTAGGAGAGAAAAGGATATCTTTCTTGTCAATGAGAAAAGGGTAAGAAAAATCTCAGAAATAGTAAGTGAGATAGCGCTTTCTGGCTCCTTGGGTGCTGGAATTACTGGAGGAGATCCTCTAGTAAGAGCGAAAAGGACACTAGACATCATTACAAGGATAAAAGACGTGTTTGGAGATATTTTCCATGTTCATCTCTATACAACAGGAAAAAACTTAACTCAGAGTATAAGTTTATCACTAAGAAGCGCGGGTTTAGATGAATTAAGAATTCATTGTGAATTTAAGGATCTAGTAACAATAGAAAGAATAACTAAATCTTTAAAGGGATTAGATATAGGATTAGAAATACCCGTATTTCCTGGTGAAATAGAAAAAGCCTTTAAATTCATTAAATGTG
>JALURH010000063.1 GCA_027017025.1 Thermofilaceae archaeon | reverse complement strand
ACACTAGAGGAAGAGGTACCTCCATTTGCAGCTAGGAGAATTCTTTCGCCTAAAATGCTGGAACTTATGGCATTGATAATGAATGAGAAGCTAAGTATCTCTAAATTGGCTGAAAAACTCGGAAGATCTGTATCTAATGTCTATAAAGACCTAGTTTTTTTTTTTTTTTTCAGATTAATAACATTTAGAAGGAATGGACGAGAAAAGATACCTATACCTCTAGTAAACGAAATAAGGATAATCTTCAAGGAATAATCAAGTAGTTTTTCTTAAGCTCAATAAGTTGAAACTAGGGAAAATATCTAGAGAAAATTACAAATAAAGCTAGAGACGTAGTGAGAATGTGTTAAATATATTCTCTTCCGGAAGGGAAGCTATTCCCGTACTTCTCCCGGATGTAACTAAATACAGAGTTATAGCTTCTCCAACGAAGAAAGAGGAGGGTTCGTGGATAGGTGCTCCTTCATCATTCTACGATAAACATGCAGAGACGTATTGGCTCACATATAGGGTTAGAGATCCTCTTAAGAGGGGCTTAGAGCTTCACATAGCTTCCTCGGAGAATGGGGAGAATTTCAAAGATGTAAAGGTTATAAGAGTTGATGAGCTAAAGGGAAAGGCTATTTCAGTAGAGAGGTCGTGTATATTAAGGGATCCACGAACTGGAAAATTTAAATTATATATTTCTGCAGAAATAGATTTCGCCGGAGGATCTCGTCCCAGAGGATATAGAATTATGGGCCGATGGGTTATAGGTAAATTAGAAGATGTTAATGATCCTGAAGATTTTGATCCAAGTACCTTCCAGGTAGTGCTAATGCCTTCGGTAAAAGGTCTAGACTTTATGGGGGTAAAAGATCCCTATGTAATGACAATAGGCCACTGTTTTCTCATGTATTATACTGGTGGAGGTAGTAGGGAGCAGGTGTTCCTAGCATATTCTATTAACGGAGAGAGATGGTCTAGATGCTTACAAACTCCAGTCTTAGGGGTAAGTGGATGGCATAATTTCGCAACTAGACCTTCAGCTATATTACCAGTGAAAACAGGTTTTATCATGTATTATGGTGGGTCTAACAGGGAGTGGTATGCACCGGTCTATAATATATGTATAGGTATTGCCTACACTTGGGATCTGAAGCGATTTATAGACTTAACTCCTGAAAAGCCTGTTCTGGAATCTCCATCACCCGGGAAATATAAGACTCTTAGATACCTGGATTATATACAAAGAGACGACTACGTCCTATTTTACTATGAAGCATCCAGACAGGATAACTCCTTTGAACTTAGGGTAACGAAATACTCGATAGAAAGAACACCAGGGATATAAGTTAGATATCCACTACGAATTGTAGGACGTACCTATTTTTTTCCTTCTTTATCTCCATCATATGGTAAGTAGCTGCTTTCACGAGAACCTTTGACTCGTGCTTATTAGGATCATATTTTTCACCCTTAACAATAGCTCTAAGAAGGAGGTCTTCACCTTTAACTATTTCTATGACCTTAGCTTGGGAAACAAGAAGCTGTTCCACATCAAATAAAATAATCAATTCCTCAAGCCAGTTATACAAGAGATTCTTGAGATCAAACCCCTTAACAGACAGCTCCTTTTCCTGTACTGGCTCCACTTTGGATATATCTGTCATAACCTCAAACATCCCCATAGCAGCATAACTAAATGCCTCCTCTAAGGTATCCCCCCATGCCCTAACAAGTACATCAGCCGTATGTGACAGCAATTCAAATCCTCCACTCATATTCCCACCATCCATAACTATAGATACCTAGACAAAGAAACCTCATGCAACCTAAGGTAACAAACTACCCATAAAAATATGGCGCTGGGAGCTAGCTTCTCATCCCCGCTTGAACTCTCAAATTAAATAGGATTCACCAGAGATAAGAGGTTTATAGCAATGAGGATGTATTAGTGATTGTTATATAGACACGCGTCTTTAAAAGGACATTCCCCACATCTTGGCGTGTTTCCGCATATGCCGTATCTTTCTCTGCTGAAGAACGACCAGATGAAGACTTCCACGATGCCCGGAACACTACCAGATCGATGCCAAATACCGTATAGCCTTTCAGGTAGTCGGAGCAAAAATGGGTTAGGGTATCGTGTAGGGACGCCCTCTGCAGAGGATAATTCCTGTCCCTTTGCACTACAAGCGTGGTATATCCTGGTTCTCACAATAAAACGCATTTCATGTCTGTCCATCGGCATCCTAGTACCCGAAATCCCTGAGGTAGTTATCCTTTCCCTATCACTCCAGCACTACGGTTCTCCTCTGTACCGCCAATATATACAGCTCTTCAGTAAACTGCTTTATCGATAGGTATTCCTGAACCCCCTAGAAGACGAAGGCACTCAGATTATTAACTCTAGTATTAAGTGGAAGCATTTGATAGCGTTCTGATAGTGCTGATAAGTATTTAAATTATTACTGCTATGGTAATTTTTGATGGCATACTACGACTTGTGGGTTATATTGTGGAGCTGGAAGAGGGAGTTCACGGTAGCCGAGTTTAGGTCCACCTTCCCCAGCCCCAGCCCCAACAAGGTCTTATACGACATGGCGAAGAAGGGCTTGTTAGAGAAGGTTGGTTGGGGCAGGTACAGGGTTAACTCCCCAAGGAGGTACTTAGAGGTGAAGTTTAACGTTAGAGACGCATATGAGTTAGTCAGAGAGGCTGGGATGGATTATGTCTTCACGGGTCCGGACGCCGTATTCATCTGGACTAAGGGCGGCTATAACATCGATCGCTTCTTTGCCTTCTACCCTATCCACTTGAAAGTGAGAAAAGAGGAGTTGAGTGAATGGGAGAGGTTCTTCGAGTCCAGGGGTAAGAGGTTCCACGTGAATGGCGAGCCGGTCAGGAGGACCCTGTTTGGAACATTCTATGTCTTGTACCCCGAGGATAAGTTTAGAGCCAATGAGGTTGAAGGCTTTAAAGTCATACCGTTAGATGAGACTGTCGAGTTCTGCAGGAGGAACATATACTCCTATGAGCCTGCCTTGGAGATGTTGGATGAGATGTACAGCTTGGGGTTGGGCGCCAAGTATAGAGAGAATGAGACAAACCTTTAGTGGTAAGCTATGGCTGCGCTCTTCATCAAGAGGGAGAACGAGATCCTAAGGGTTATAAGAAGCTTCACTGACGCCGGCCTGGAATTCGTCGTGGTCGGTGGTTATGCTGTAAGCGGCCTTGGAAGGCACAGGTTCTCGGTTGATCTCGACGTAGTCATAGATGAGAGGGATTTAGAAGCTTTCACTAAGATCTTGGAGGAAAGGGGTTTCAGCAGGCACGTTGAGAGGGCTGGCTTCGACGAGGTTTACGGAGGCAGATTCGTTGGCTATGTTAAACGAGTAGATGGCTTGCCAGTTACGGTGGATCTGCTGGTCGGAAGCTTGGTCTGCAGGGCTACAGGGGCTGCATGGAGCTACGAGTACATAAAGAGGTATTCAATCGAGGCTGAGGTAGCTGGCATAGAGCTTTCGGCCAGATGCAGGGTCCCGGAGAGAGAACTCCTCATAGCCTTAAAGATACACTCGGGGAGGAGGGCAGATTTAAGAGACGTGGTTATGCTGATGAAGGAAGCCGGCGTTAATAAGATAGTTAGGCATCTGAAGAGAGGGGACCCAGAGAAGCTCAAAACCCAGATAGACCATATGATGGAGATGCTCAGTGACTCAAGGCTTGTGGACTCGCTTAAAAGCGTGTTCACCATACGCCAAGACGTTACAGGGGAAATTGAAAGAGCACTTAGAGTCTTAGAGAAGATTCGAGAAACGATTTAGGCAAGTTCAACCGTTTTTCGACAGCCTTCTCTATTAACTCCCTAACATCGTCACGCCTCAAGTCGGTGGATCTGACCCTGAAGACCCGCTTCCCCAACTTCTCGTTTAACAAGCTACAGCCGTACTTTACTGCTGTCCATACCCTCGTATTGGTCTTAGATATGCGTCTCCACCTAGCTATCCGCCTCAACTTCTTGAAGTCTATCTCGTCTCTCCTGAAGTATAAGATCGCAAAGGCGTCTATGAAGGATCACTCGCTAGCGGTGGTCTGCTTGATAACAACATTGAATCTCTTATCCTTAGCCAAGAAATCCCAAGGGTCTTCGTACTCCTCTGGTATAAAGTACCAGCCCCAGTCCACGTGTCTAATCTCTCCGTTCTTGCTCAATCTATACAAGTACTCCTTGGCTCTGGGATGCAAATTCTTCACATCCCTAACCCTGAGCAGGCTGCCGCCCAGTTCCTGATCAATGCTGCCGTGAAGCTCTCTAAGTATATCCTAGTCACCTTTCAATATAGAATGGCACATTATATTTGAAGTTATGTCACCTTCTAGGCGGAATGGCACGCTTTTACAGTCAGCAAGCCGAAAACCACACTCAAGAAGTTCGCAGAAGAAATAGGGTTTAGAGAAACAAAGAGAAAAACAAAACTACAAACACTACTAAAACACTGCTACCCCCATAACTAACAGAACACCCAAAAAATCTTTATACAACCACTATTCATCCACATTCTTTATCACATCCATCAAACATAACCCCAAACCAATAACACCAATTTTTTACAAAAAACAAGCAAAACCCGTAAAAATGGCGCCGGGGCCGGGATTTGAACCCGGGCACCCCTTAACGGGGTATCGGATATCCAGCCAGGCTTTCCCCAGAATAGATCTCAAGTCCGACGCCTTGGTCCACTCGGCCACCCCGGCTCTGTCTTTATTTCTGGTTAGATGTATTTAAAAGATATCTGAGGAGGTTTTAACGAAAAACTTTATCACTATAAAGTGTTTATTTGGGCAGGGTATATTATGAGTGAGGAGTTCCAGTATATTGTACGTATAGCTGGCGTGGACCTGCCGGGGGACAAAGCTCTAGTATATGCTCTAGCTAGGATTAAAGGTATAGGTGTGAACCTAGCCTACGCCTTATGTAGGAAACTAGGCTATGATCCACATAGACTCCTCGGATCTTTAAGTGAAGATGATATCGAGAAACTTGATGAAACAATAAGATCCATAGATAAACTCGGTTTCCCTCCATGGATGCTTAATAGGCGTAAAGACCCATTTCTAGGTGTTGATAGGCACTTAGTTACTTCAGAGCTTGTCTTAGCGGTTAGGGGAGATATAGAGTTTATGAAGAAGATAAGGTCGTGGAAGGGTGTAAGACATATGTATGGCTTAAAGGTTAGAGGTCAGAGAACGAGGACCACAGGTAGAACGGGGATTACTATTGGTGTAACTAGGAGAAGGAGGTAGGTGGTTAGGTTATGGGTGATCCAAGAAAACCACGTAAGAAATGGCGTGGCCCAACTCATCCTTGGCGCAAAGATCAATTATTGAGAGAACTAGAGCTTGTAGGGAGCTATGGTCTCAGGAATAAGAGGGAGCTATGGATAGCTAGGACTCTTCTAAGAGAAATTAGGTCCAAAGCTAGGGCAATGCTAGCTCTATCTGAGGAAGAAAGAATGACCCGTGAAAAATCTTTAATAAAGAAGCTTTATCATATGGGTCTTTTACCTAGCGAAGATAGCTCTCTTGATGACGTATTAAGACTGACTGTAGAAGATATCCTTGAGAGAAGGCTTCAGACAATCGTGTATAGGAGGGGACTAGCCTCCAGTATTTATCATGCAAGACAGCTTGTAGCACATGGACACATAGCTATAAATGGACGTAGGATTAGAAGCCCAGGTTATCTTGTATCTAGGGAGGAGGAAGCACTAATAGGTTTTTACCCCTTGTCTCCATACGCAAAGAAAGTCATTGAGACTAGTCAACAATAAATCCTAGAATGTAGGTGATGATATTATGTCTGAGGTTAAGAGAAAAAGGAGGGGAGATGTAGGAATAGCCTGGATATATGCAAGCTATAATAACACTATAATACATATCACCGATCTTTCTGGTGCTGAAACTATTGCCAAAGTATCTGGAGGTATGATAGCTAAGGCAGATAGAGATAAACCTTCTCCGTGGGCAGCTATGCAAGCTGCTATGAGGGCAGCAAGAATAGCTTTAGATAAAGGTATCAGAGTTGTTCATGTGAAGGTAAAAGCACCAGGTGGTTATGGACCAAAGACTCCCGGACCGGGTGCAGGACCAGCAATAAGGGCCTTAGTTCGTGCTGGATTAATGGTGGATAGGATAGAAGATGTAACGCCACTGCCTACTGATACGATCAGGAAGCCTGGAGGGAGGAGAGGAAGAAGAGTATAGGTGCCACAAAAACTTATTCTCTTCATCTACTAAGTGTTTTATCCAAATTTCATAGGTGATTAACTACTGTTTCGTACATGACCTCCGAGCATGTTGCTATTATTAATATTAAACCTGCGGTAATTTCTTTACTCAGAGTCTTTTTGAGCAAAAACACATGCAATTGTTGCCAAGGATATTCTAATTATTTGAACACAGATAGATTCTAATGTTTAAGGCCTCGGTCCGGAAACCTTTTCTTCATTTATACGCGCTGCAATGGTTCTTCATCGGCCCAAGTCTATATAGCTACACGATTCTTAAAGATTTGGTGTAGCACTTGGACATTAAGGAGGAGATAGTAAGGGTTTTTCGAGTAATGTATGAGCGGTATATGGTTTCTGCTCTAAGTGGAAATATTAGTGTAAAAATTGGGGAGGAAGGAATGATTATAACACCCTCAGGTATACATAGAGCTTTTCTAAGACCCGAAGATCTAGTTGTACTAAGATTTGATGGCAAAGTGCTAGAAGGATCTGGTTTAAAACCATCAAGTGAGTGGAGAATGCATGCAGAAATATATAGGGTTAGGGATGATGTTAGAGCCATAGTGCATGCCCATGTACCATACACTATGGCTTTAACTCTAGCTGGTATAGAAATATCTGGTCTAGCTGAGATTGAGGCAATATTCAGGGAAGGTCTAAGCTATGCTCCCTATAGACCCCCAGGTAGCGTAGAGCTAGCTAACATTGTGTCGAAAATTGCCTCAAAAACTCGATGTAAAGTGATAATACTTGAGAATCATGGGGCTGTTGCATTAGGGAAGAGCCCCACCGAAGCTGAAGCCCTTCTAGAGGCATTGGAAGAGATATCCCGTATACTTTTTTTGAAAACAACGTTAAAAGGTATGATAGAGAATATACATAACCGAGGGAGTACCTAGTGGTGTTCTAGTTGGCGTGGATTGGTGTGGAGAAAAACAAGGTGGATGTAGATAGGCTTAGGAAGTTATTTGAAGATAATGGTCTCCGCGTTAGATCGGAGCTAGAGATCGAAGTAAAGACTTCGAGAGGGTGGATAGCATTCCATGTATTTGATGTAACTGGTTTTGTTGAGGGCCTCGCTAGCTATATTGCTACACTCTATAATGTTGTCGCGTTAGAAGCGGGAAAACACCTAATCTTAGGTGAGGTTTCCGCAAAGCTATGGGATGAAGCGGTAAAGATAGTTTTCCCCGACGGCAAAAGCGAGACTATAGCTATATTTACGTTTGATGGCTTCTTGGATGTCAGGATGCCTACAGGCAACGTGAGGGGGGTAAAGCCGCAAATGGTTATTGGAGGGAAAACATACGATTTACCACTAAGTCTAGAAGACATAGTTGAAATCTACGGGATAAGTAAGGATTACCTAGAGAAGATTGAAAAAGCGGCGTCCATATATGGATTAAGCAGGATCATCTCTAGTGATGCAATCAAAGAGTTGAGAAACATTAAGAAAAAGGAGGGTATAGAAAGGAAAGTAGAGATAGATTATGAGAGCGGATATGTACTTATACTTGAGGGGAGGAAGATAGTAACTAAGAATATTGAAAGATATGTTACAGAACTACTTGAGGAAGGTAGGGTTGAAGAAGCTTATGGCATCTACGAAAATGCTCCTCAAGAATTAAAGAAGGATATTACTGAAGCGGTTAAGGACTTATATTATCTACGGAAGATATCTGGTGCCGATACTAATAGTATAGTAAGATTTTGTGAGAAAGCTAATATCAAGCTTGTAGAGGACTAAGCTCCGAATATATATTTCTTAATACGTGGATTTTTGTACCTGTAGAATAGATATTATTAATGTATGCCTAGGTTATCCTCACGCCCCGGGAATATTAGAGCTTCTCCTATCAGGCGTATTGCTGCATTACTGGATGCTGCTCGAAGAAAAAGTGATATAATTTCGTTTGGTGGTGGAGCTCCAAGTATACCTCCACCCAAAGAGGTTATAGATTATATAGTTACCCTATTGAGAGAGAAAACTCAAAAGACGGTAGGCTATGGTAGCACTAGAGGCTTACCAGAGCTAAGATCACGTATAGCAGAAGATCTAGAGAAATGGTGGGGGGTTGACTACGATCCCGAGAAGGAGATAATGATCACTACTGGTGGAACCGAGGGGATATACCTGGCACTAACAACCGTTCTCGATTTCAATGAAGAGGTTATAATACTCGATCCAACATACCTAGGGTATAGTGAGGCTATAAAGCTTAGCGGTGGAAGGGTTCGAACAATACCTGTGTCCGTAGAAGAAGGCTACCAACCGGATGTGGAGGATCTAAAAGAAGTTGTTTCACCCTTAACTAAAGCATTTATACTCCTAAGTCCAGATAATCCAACCGGTAGGATAATTGATGAAGGTTTCGTTAAGGGGTTAGTTGATCTAGCAGTAGACTACGATTTCTGGATAATATACGATGCTGTCTACAAACATATAACATTTGATAAAAAGAACCCGTGGATAGACAGTTATCCTGGTGCAAAGGAGAGAACTATAACGATAAACTCATTCTCCAAAGAGGCTTCGATGCCAGGGTTTAGGCTAGGCTATATAACTGGTCCACCTGAAGCTATTGAAGCTATGGAGAGAATAAAACAATATGTTTCTTTAGCTCCAGATACAGTAGGTCAATACGCGCTTATAAAATTCTATGATGATGGAATAAAGGATCGCTATCTGCGGGAGGTTGTTATTCCCACTTATAGGAAAAGGAGAGATTTAATGTATGAACTAGTAAAAGAGTATTTACCTGAAGCAAAAACTGTTCTTCCAGAGGGAGCCTTCTACTTCTTTATCGATATGAGGTATTACTTAGAGGCTATGGGTAGAAGTGATGAAGAGTTCTCTAATAGGCTCCTTTATAGGAAAAGTGTAGTAGTTATTCCGGGTTCATATTTCGGTAACAGAGGTGTAGGACATATCAGGATGACTTTCGTAAGTGAACCAGAGGAGAGAATTAGGGAAGGTATGAAGAGGATTGGTGCTTATGTCTCTAGTTATATACTTTAGGCTTTACTTTCAGTTTTTACACAATACCATTATTTGGATGGGTACGTGGTTTTCAGAATAGAGCTATGCTTATGGATACTATACTTGAGTACGTTAGCTCACGGCGAGACAAGATACTTGCTAAGCTAGGCTCCATAACAAATGGAGATGGAGAAATAATAGAGACTATTGAATGGAAAAATTTTCCCAAGTCTATTAATCTTGAGAGAATAGTGGTAGGTATTGATGGAGGGGTAAATTATCGTGAATTTAAGGGGTACGCTATCATAGTAGTAGATGCAGAAGCTATCTTCTTAGATGAGGGGAAAGTAATGCATGAGTACAGGGCTGGTTTTGCAGACATAATAGCACCATATTGGTTACCGGTTGAACGGTCCAGGATGTATATGAATATACTGGAACTCCGTTTAGCTCTAAAATCTTTAAACCACCAAAATAACACCCTTATTCTATTGGATGGATCATTAAGTAACATGCTACCTAAAGTGCAGAGTCGATATCTACCCTCCTTTTCGGAAACAATGATGCTTTACGATAAATATATCAACATATTTAGAGAGAGTATTGAAGATGGGATATTAGATGTTGTTTCTCGTGATATATCATTCGATGTTTTTCTCAGTAAAAAAGATGAAGATATCCGTATGGCTCAAAGACTAGCTCTATATATAGAAATTCTCGAATACATGGTTTGTTTCTCAGCAGTCCTCAATCCACGTTTCTCAGGTAGAATAATATCTATAGCAAAGAACTCAAGTAGTAGAAGATTATTTAGATCTAATATCTCAGATATAGGCCTACTTGAATACCTAACTAGGGGAAGAGGGTATTTACGGGAAGGAATAATCACTCTAGCTGAAAAAGGGGGATATTTGCCTCTATATAATAAAGTATCTAGGGTACCTATAGCTGTCTACTATGCTAGGTTAGAAGAAAATGGACCAGTTTTAAGAATAGAAATACCCTATGAGAAAAGCACTAAAGATAGTATAAAAATTATTTCTTCTCTATCTAGTATTAGTGCTGGAGGATATCCTTACCCTCTTAGACTAGCACATGAAGAAGTTTCTGTTAAAGATAAGGATCTGGAAGATATCATCCGAGTTATGGGTATATATGCTACGCGCACTGGGAGGGAGATACTATGAATGTAAGGGGTGAGGAGGTTGGTAGAATAATTGGCGAAGCTTCTGTTACAGAGGCTACATTCATCTCTAAACATCCTCCAAGGCTAGGCGAATTTGTAGTTATGGAGTACGATGGTAAAGAAGTCTTAGGAATGATACAATATATTATTAGGGGTAATCTCGCCCTAAATGATAGGATACATGATCCAGAAATCGCCGCTAAAATTTATCGCATGGATGGAGGAAGGAATGAGTATGTTAGAGGATATGTAAAAATTCTGGGCAGTATCCAAGGATTCAAGATACCTAAGGTGCCTCCTCCTCCAGGTACGATAGTTTTCAGGGCTGATGAAAGTATTCTTAAAAGAATCTTTGGAAAAAATGGTAGCAGAAGTATCAAAATAGGAACTCTCTTAACAAGCCCAGATGTACCAGTATACCTTGATGTTAACAGTATGGTTACACGTCACCTAGCTATCTTAGCAATTACTGGTGCTGGAAAAAGCAATACTGTAGCCATTATAACGAGGGAGATAGTAAACTTAGGTGGGACTGTCGTCGTATTTGATATGCATGCTGACTATGTTTTCTCTGGCTTACCTAAGCTTAATGCCTTTGAACCAAGACTTAATCCATATTATATGAGTGTAGGTGAACTAGCTAAGCTTTTAAGGTTGGATACAAGAGCACATGTTCAAGAAAGATTATTCAGGATAGCATATAGGTTTGCTAAAGAAAGAGTCTCGAGAGACGGACTAAGTGCTGACTATTTCTTAGATCTAATAAAATCCTTTTTGAGAGGATTAATATCTGAGGAGGACATTGATGAAAGAATAGTAGAAACTTTGAATAGTAGTGATCTCTATAGAAGAGTAAAGGAGTTGATTAGTAGTTCTAGGCAGAAAGATTCTATACAGAGCCTACTGAGTAAGATAGAAGATTTTGAGGAGAGATTACGTGGAATAGTAGATCCCAAATCACCCGATGCTATAGTTACTCTCAGGGGAGGAGCGTCTAATATCATAAACTTAAGTAGACTAGATGAGGAGGATGCTGATGTTGTAGTTAGCCATTATTTAAGGAGAATATTATATGAGAGAAAGAGAGCTAGGTTAGGTGAAGAGGTATATGAATCCATGAAGCGTCCTATACTTATCGTACTAGAAGAGGCACATATCTTAGCCCCTAAAGATAGAGACACTTTATCTAAACACTGGATAAGCAGAATCGCAAGAGAGGGAAGGAAGTTTGGTGTGGGACTATGCTTGGTGAGTCAAAGACCTAAAGGTCTTGACCCAGACGCTTTATCTCAGGTAAATAATATGATCATCTTGAAGCTTGTAGAACCTACTGATCAGAGACATGTACAACAAGCAAGTGAACAATTGAGTGAGGATCTCCTAGCTCAGCTTCCGTCTCTGAATGTAGGCGAAGCTGTAATAATAGGACCAATGACCCCTCTACCAGTTATGGTTAAGATAGACAAATTCGATGGAAGACTAGGCGGAGCAGACATAAATGTCTTCGACGAATGGATAAATTCCCAAGATACCTTCAACCCTGAAGACTTGGTAGGTGAACTATAATATGCTAATAGCCCATTTCTCGGATATACATCTTGGCAAGAGACCTTATAATCTTGAGGAAAGAGAATATGATATATACGATGTTTTTAGGGAAGCTATTGAAAGAGTCTTAGAGGATCACATAGATATTCTTCTCTTATCAGGGGATATTTTCGATAAATCAAAGCCTTTGAATAGAGCTCTTAAAGTCTTTGAAGAAGAAATAGCGAAGCTTACAGATAGAAACGTGAAAGTATATGCAATATCTGGAGACCATGATTATCCTAAAAGGAGAGATATACCACCAATACTTCTTTTCAAAAGATTAGGAGTAACTTACCTCTGGAGTAAAAATCCATACACTATATACAGAGATGTCTTTATAGGAGGATTACAACATATACCTAAAGTCTCAAATCGAATTTTGAGGGATAGATTAAAATATGTTGAGAAAATTGCCAGTAAATCAGATACGAAAAAGAGGGTACTAGTTCTTCATCAGTCTATTAAAAGATTCCTTAAATTTAGTTATGAGCTAACTATGGAGGAACTCCCCAGAGGATTTGATTACTATGCAATGGGACATATACATCGCTATATAAAGAGGCGATGGGATAAGGGATGGCTTGTATACCCAGGGTCAATGGATATCCTAGATATAAGTGAGATACCTGACTTCGAAAATAATGGAAAAGGCTTCGTATTTTTAGACCTAAGTGGGGATGAAGCAGAAGTATATAGAATAAAGCTAGATAATATTAGGAAACAATTCATTATTAAAGTGAAAGATGGATCACTAAGCAACCTAAGTAGTACGATCAGTAGGATACTTACTAACCTATCTGGCGAGAACAAGAAACCAATAATTCATTTAGTTATTAGGGAAACAATTGCCAGGTCAGATCTCGAGGAACTCAGAGAGTCCTTCTCTAAAAATACACTTCTTATTAGAATCCTATACTCAAGAGAGAAAAGTAAGGAAGAAGTTAAGTACGCATATAGGCTTGATCTAAGAGAGTTATTCATAAGGGAACTTAACTCAGAATTTCTAGGTGAGTTTGCTTATGAGTTATTTAAGATACTAAGGGAGGGAGGAGAACAGGAGGCTACTAAACTTGTTTTTGAGTTTTTTAAAAAGAAGAATTGGAAGGGTAGGGTAGATGATAGTTCAAAAGCTTAGTTTGCGGAATTTTTTATCCTATGAACAATTAGACCTAGATTTTCCACCAGGATCCATAGCAATAGTTGGGGAAAATGGGGCAGGAAAAACCAGTATACTTGATGCTATACTCTACGCTCTATTTGGTGAAAATCCAAGGAGTAAAAACATTGGCGACCTAATAAGGAAAGGTAAGATGGAGGCCCAAGTAGACTTATTCTTTAGTTGTAGGGGACGTAAATATAGGGTTAAGAGAAGTATTAGGAGGATATATAATCGTGTAAGGAGTGAGGCCTACTTATACGAGATAGATGATGTGGGAAACAAGGTCATAGCGTTCTCCCCAAAAAATGTAACAGCTGAGATCTACAAGATTCTTGGTGTTGACAAGAATCTGTTTACAACTGCTGTATATGTAAAACAGGGTGAACTTAACAAATTAATTGAGTTAAGACCTGCAGAGAGAAAAGAAATTATAGCTAAGCTACTTGGAATATTTGACCTAGAGAAAGCCTTTAATGATATGAGAATAATAATCTCAAGATTTAAAGAAGAAATAATCTCGAATATAGAAAGAGATTTGGTACTAAAGAGAGAGTTCATTAAGAGGAAGGAAGAACTAGAGAATAAAACTAAGAAATTTCTTAAAGATCTAAAACAACTAGGAATACTTCTCGAGAGACTAGAAAAGCAGAGGGAGCTACTTAGAGAGAAAACCTCTTTACTAGAAAGAGGGGTATATAAGCTACGTAAACTACGGGAGGATTTAGCTAAACTTACCGTTGAATATAAAAATTTGAGAAAACAGGAAACAGAGGTAATCAATGAAATAGAGTCTCTCAAAAAATTACCTGAAGAACTTAACTTATTGGATAGGAGACTTAAGGAGCTTGAACCATATACTAAGGTTGTTAAGATGCTTCAAGATCGAGAAAAAATTCTTTTAGAAATAGAAAACTTGGAGAATATAATTACTACATACCAAGCAGCTCTCAAGAAGAGGGAGGCTCTAAGGGAAGCCTTTGAAAACTACCTTAGATATAAATCTGAACTGGATGCCTGTAGAAAAAGGTATGAGGAAATTCGGGAAAAGCTAGAAGCACTAAAGCCTTTACGCGAGAGGTTAAGGATCCTAGAGGAGGATTATCAAAGACTCCAAAATAAGCTGGTAAACCATGCTAAAATAGTAAGAGATATTTTAGGGATAGATGTGGCTATTGAGGACATAGTTAATGTCCTTGAACACTCTCTATCCAGTTTGAGGAAACATATAGGTAGACTGGAAGCCGATATTAGAAAAATTTTGGAGCATCTTGGTAGACTTAATGCGGAGAAAGAGCAAATAATTTTGTGGATAAATAGTTTAAGACAAACCACAGGAAAATGTCCTCTTTGTAGCAATATTCTCACAGACGAGCATAGGAAGAAACTTCTTGAAAAATACAAACAAATACGCATGAGATTAGAGAAGAAATATGTAGAATTAGATTCTAAGAGACAAAAAATGTTGAAAGAAGTGGAGGAGAATAAAGCGAAATTAGATAAGATAAGCACCATAAATATTACAGATCTTAAGGAGGATATAGCTAGATTTAAAAATCTTATCTATGAGATAAAAAAGCTAAAAGTTGGCGTATCTAAAATACCCGAGTTAGAGAAAGAGTTAAAGAACATCGTAGAAAAAATCAAAGATCTAGAAGGTAAAATAGAGAGTTTAGAGACATCATATC
>JALURH010000062.1 GCA_027017025.1 Thermofilaceae archaeon | reverse complement strand
TACTAATAGAGACACCGTGGGCCATGTTAATTGGGTAGCAGTGGAAAAAGCATATAGTGTCATTAAGGAGGTATTATCTATATTATTAGAGAAAGGTACTGGTTTCTTTAACTATAATGCACTAACGAGATATATTTATAATAAACTAAAACCGGTCTCGGATAAAGAGTATGTAAAAAAATTTCTTGAGAAAATAGAAAAAATAAGCCCTAAAGATGAAGGGATAGCCAGAGATATTCGTAGAAAATTAATAAAACCTTTATACGAAGGTAAATATAATGAAACACATGGAGAATTTATTACAGAATATGTACCACAACTGAATTTAGTCAACGATATCAAATATATTCAAGACGCTAGAGAACATATCAGAAAAAACGAGTTTAAGAAGGCTCTAAGGCTGATTGAGGAAATACCTAATTATAGAGTAGTACCGGGAGAAGAAAGAATACTACCATATATAAATATAAAGGCTTACTTAAACGCTATAAACAATGAGAAAAGATTTCTGCATATATTAAGGGAGCTAGAAAATACACTTAACATACTATTAATTGAGAGCCTTGAAGAAGTAGAAAATATCTTAAGGTATTCTATGAAAATATGAGAAAAAGTTTTAAAGAGGACTTAGAAGAAGATCTTATATTTTTGATTAAAAATACAAAGAGTGTGGTGAAGGTATGATTGATATTATGGGTTTACTTTTCTGGTTACTACTTCTTTTGATAGTCTTCTCTCCATCAATGAATTATTGGAGGCTAAGAAGTGCTAGACTAGGTCTACTAGCAAAGATGGAGAAAAAGTATGGAATGAGATTTATAACGTTAATCCATAGACAAGAGAAAGTAGGTTTCTTTGGCATCCCCTTCTACCGCTTTATAGATATAGATGATTCAGAAGCGGTAATAAGAGCTGTAAGGAGTACTCCACCAGATAAACCCATTGCTCTTATCCTTCATACGCCTGGAGGATTAGTACTAGCGGCTAGTCAGATAGCTATGGCCTTAAAAAGACATCCAGGAAAGAAAATAGTTATTATACCCCACTATGCTATGAGTGGAGGTACTTTGATAGCATTAGCAGCGGATGAGATATGGATGGATCCTAATGCTGTTCTAGGACCTCTTGATCCGCAGCTAGCGATAGAGCCTGGTGTACATGTTCCAGCTCCTAGCTTAATTAGAGCTGTACAGCAGAAAGGAAGAGATGCTGGAGATAAATTAGTTATCATGGCTGATATAGCTGAGAAAGCATTATCTGAGATTCAAGAATTTATTGTTAAGTTGTTAGGGGATAAAATGCCAGATGAGAAGGCACGAGAGTTAGCTAAGAAGCTAACTGAGGGAAGATGGACGCATGACTATCCAATAACGGTGGAGGAAGCTAGAGAACTTGGTTTACCTGTAAAGACGGAGATACCACCTGAGGTATATATATTAATGGATCTGTATCCACAAGCATCGATTAATAGGCCGGGAATTGAGTATATACCTTACCCTGTTATTCCTCCACAGAAACCTATGGCGGAGAAGAGAGGTTAACTAAGAGTTTTTTCCTCAATTTTTCTTGTGAGTAAGCCTAGTATTTCATCCATTTTCTCCGCTATATTTTCTGGTAAGGCATTGGGGGGAATTGGTGGGAAATTTATGACATGCATAGGATTTAGTAATGAAAAAATATCGCTGAGTGATATGCTCTTAGGCTTTGGTATTAAGTGGCTTCGTAGCGATATAGCTAACCTATACTTTTTCGCATCGTATAGCAACAGTTTTCCAGGAGATACGGCTACAACAATATCTATGCTTGCGTTGGGGTGGAGAGGCCATGCATCATCGCTGTACCCCTCTATAATAACTATAGAGTATTTTTTGCTAAGAACATGTATGGATGCTTCAATGGATTTAGCAGCATTCAATGAGATCGTGTTTGAGAAGGCTTGAATACTTGGTATTTTTTCCAAGTTGTCTAAACGCTTAGTCAAGCCATATAAAATTTCTCTCGGTACATATACAAAATTTCTGTTTAATACAGAGGTATTTAGTAATCCCATATTGTATATTTTATTTTCGCGGAGAGGTAAGGATATCCGTGAGAGGAATATTTGCCGGAAAATATCATACCTATATGTAAAAAATGAGGTAGGCGACCTAGCTTCAAGAAATGCTTCAGGATTAAGGGGTGCTGTGACATTACTAACTGGGTTCAATAGTTCATATGGTTCCTCTATGTCTAGCGCCTCAATAAACCTAATTACATCCATAGACACAGGTTTACCTACATTTATTCCCTCAATAGTAGCTGAGTAATTTAAATACCAGTTTTCTATAGAGAGTGGTTTACAAGCTACTATATTAAAACCCACTTTCTTCAGTCCAGCAGCTATACCAATAGCTGCCATAGTTTTGCCCGGTTTTTCAGGAACTAGTCCAACAATTAGAACCTCAAAAGCCATGTATACCACTAATAATTAAAAAATTAGGAGGTAGCTATTTACCGTTCCCCCACTCCGTATGTTTTGTGTTTTTCGATACGGAGTGGTTCATCACGGCTGGGGGTTCACGGTTGGTAGACTTTTATAGTCGTTAATAGACTCTGGTCTACCAGCCGCTTGGTGTTCATCGGGCTCAGTCTCCCTCTTGGGGGTCCACGAAGCAGATTCAACACCCTTTATCCAAACAAAAACCAAACAATTAGGGCTTAAAAGATTTTTCTAACGAAACTGTACATAACTTCGTAAAAGAGGGATTTATGGATGTTTGGGAAATTATTGTCTATCCTTAGGAGGGGTGAAGTAGCTCTAGGATCATGGGTAACTATACCGCACACAGATATAACAGAGATGTTATCTCTAGCGGGATTTGACTGGCTTTTAATCGATTTAGAACATGCACCGATAGATATTTTTCAACTTGAAATATTACTGAGTGCAGTAAAGGGTGAGGTTACTCCGCTTGTAAGGGTTCCAGATAATAATCCAGTATATGTTAAAAGAGTTTTAGATACTGGAGCTGCTGGGGTTATGGTGCCTCTAGTTGATAGCAGAGAAAAGGCAGAGTTAGCGGTAAAATCGGCTCATTATCCTCCGAGAGGTATAAGGGGGGTAGGACCCCGAAGGGCAGCTAGATTTGGTCTAGAGGGAGAAAAATACTTTGAGAAGGCAAAAGAAGTAATTGTAGTAGTGCAGATTGAAACAAAGAGAGCTGTGGAAAATATAGAAGAGGTATTATCTACAGATGGCGTCACTGCCTTCTTTATAGGTCCAAATGATCTATCCTTCTCGCTGGGGTATAGATCGTGGAAAGAGCCAAAGGTGAAAGATGCCATAAGAAAGGTCGCTAAAGCTGGGAGGGAACTAGGAGTTCCAGGCGGAATGTACTGTCTTGATACTGAAGCATTAAGATTTGCATTAGACAATGGTTTCCAGTTAATAGCTTTAGGGAGTGACTATAGATTCCTTATGCGAGGAGCTCTTAGAGCACTAGAAGATGCTAAAAAATACTTTCAACTTAGACTATAGGTACTTCCTCTCTATATTCTTTTCACCTTGTACTATATAGGCTTCCAGTTCTCTTTTTTCTAAAAAGTTCTTGAGAATATCTATGACCTGGTTTAAAGCTTTTTTCCTGAATGGAGTTGCTAATGTGGCACCAGCCGCATATTTATGCCCTCCTCCTCCCAGCAAGGAGGCTATAGTTGATGCATCATAACGCGAATCATTTTTTGCCCCAGCATATATCCTTAGCTTAAAGAATTTTCTAGGCACGATTATAAAGGTGAACTCAGCACCTTTTCTCTCAAGGAGAATAGATAGATACCTATAGGAGAGACCTATATCTTTTCTAAATATAACAACGGTCTCTCTTAGAGGCTTAATAATATTTGCTATATCTTCTGTCCTCCTCTTTATACTCTCATACCTTTTAATCCATGCTCTTACTCTATTCTCCTTTAATGCCTCGATACCTATCTCGGCTAGTCTACTAGCTAAATATAGTTTTCCTAGATATCCAGTACCTTTCACAGCAGCATCTAGCATGCTGGCTTCCCTGCTGCGTATATTAGCTGTATCTGTCTCAACAGCTAATTCTACAAGATTCTCGGCAATCTTATGCCCTTCTAATCCTAAAGCTTTCAAAGCTAGTAACGCTGATGCTGGAGCCTTGGGATCATAGAATTCTTTCTCAGCGCAGGGGGTATTAGTTGCATGGTGGTCAGCCCTAATATATACCTTACCGGGACACGGTAGATCTGCAACAAAGGTCCAGAAGGTACTTTTTAT
The DNA here is from genome assembly GCA_027017025.1 of Thermofilaceae archaeon. Taxonomy (GTDB): domain Archaea; phylum Thermoproteota; class Thermoprotei; order Thermofilales; family Thermofilaceae; genus JALURH01. The sequence continues at coordinate 1,113 of JALURH010000062.1, read as the reverse complement.
CACTAGACTCCTTCTTACTTCAGGTGGTAAAGCTAATATAACTATACCCCTGGGGTAACGTATCTTAAATAGTGAAGCACTAGTTATGCCATCAACATCACTCATATCGCATAGGGCGATGGGCCTACCTAGGATCTTTGCATAGAGTATTGACGTTAGCCGTAGTAGGGATATAATCATTCTAGTCTCACCCAGTGAGGCATAGAGAATATTGACTAAACTAATTTTTAAAATATTGCATCACATAATACTCTTAGAGAATGATATGGAGTTTTCACATAGCGTGTTCGGTTTACCTAAAATCATTGAAAAACTCAGGATGAAAAAGTCTGTACTAGACGATATAAAGAGCCATATCCGCGATGAGTATCCTGTAGAGGCGGTTGGCATACTTGTTGGATATATACTGGGGGAAGTAGCTTATGTGGAGAAGAATGCTAGGTTAAGGAATATTCTAGGTTCTTCGCACAGATTCTGGTTTAATGAAGTAGAGTGGATGGAAAAGATACTTAACTATAGGAGAGATGGGTATGAATACATAGGTATATATCATAGCCATAGTTTTGGAGAGCCTATTCCATCCATCAGTGACCAAGAAAGGATGATTGAGTGCCCTGGAGAAATATGGTTTATAGTTTCGTACAAGCCGGATAACTTTCTAAAGTACTCTGCCTGGAAGCTGGACGAGCAGGGACACGGGTTAGCTAAGGTTGAAACTAGGATTTATTGTAAATATTAGGTCTATTTCTTAGCTAAGACAAGTTTATAGTAGATAGATATGGAGAAGGCAGTATACGACGAGAAACCTGGAGAGAATATATTGGAGATTATTACTAAAAGCTCTATTAAAGCGAGAGCTGTGAGGAAAAAACTGGAGGAGCTTAAAAACAATATGTTAGCTAGATTCGCGGACGACAAGTATTTGCGCAACCTAGTCCATAACCTCTTTTCCACAATCGACGTACCTGAACCCCCCGATGAGGAAACATTAACTGAGACAGCTAAGGAGTTAGAGCATTATGCAAATAGTATTGAGGAGTTGACCGAAACCCTAACTAGGATATACTCTGTTCTCGAGGAACTTAGAGACTATATTAAGCTCTTAGAGGATAG
>JALURH010000061.1 GCA_027017025.1 Thermofilaceae archaeon | reverse complement strand
CTTAGGGTTGGGCCTAAGGGACAGGTACTTATCCCAAAGGTGATAAGAGAGAGGTACGGGATAGTTGAAAACAGTTATGTATTGGTTGAGCTTAGGGAGGATGGTATCCTACTTAGGGGTAGACCCTCGCTAAACCAGTTACTGGAGAATTTAGAGAAACATAGGGAGCGTATTAAGGCGTTGGGTGTTAAAGCGAGTCTTGGAGACCTCAGGGAAATATACCTTGAAATGGAGTTTGAGGAGAATCAACTATGAAATTATTCCTTGATGCCTGCTTACTAATATATCTAAATACCGTTACCGGCGAGGAGGAGAGCCATAAACTCTACGATTTCTACCTGAATCTACTGAAGGACGAACTATATATAGATATGTTGGTCCTAGATGAAACACTCTATATATCTAGGAAGAAATATGGATTAAGCTATGATATCACTCTAGGCTTCCTGGAGGAGAATATACTACCATTCGTAGATATAATACCACTTGAGAGACGAGATTTTAAGCTCATGAAGAAATATCTCGTGGATTATAGTATTAGGCCATCGGATGCCCTACATCTAGTAGCTATGGATAAAGCTGGGTGTAGAGCTATAGTTTCGGAGGATAAAAACTTTGATAAAACGCATGTGGAGAGAATTTGGTTGGATTAATATTTTTCCCTAATCGAAAATAGATTTATTTTTTCGAGAAATCTAGAATAGAGGCTGATTAAATGGTATCTCTCAAACCTATTTACCTAGGCGATAACACTCTTCTATTCAGGGGTTCACCTACAACTCTCGTATATATTGATGGGGAGGAAGCATACGTAATTGACCCCGGTTATCCTAGTAGTAGGGGGAAAGCTATTCGAAAGGCTCTGAAGAGGAATAATGTAGAGAAAATTGTTGCAGTAATCACTCACGGCCATCCCGACCATATAGCTGCTCTAGAAACACTTGAAGCAAGTAGAGTTATATCTCATCCAGTAGAGAAGCCAGCTATCGAGAACTTCACGTACAGAGTTTTCAGCACATTTAGCCTACCTCTACATAAATGGCTACCATTACTCCTATTTGAGGCAGGTGGGTACAAAGTTGATGAAATTATTGAGCCTCCAGCATGTATCGGAGAGCTTAAAATATTTCCTCTCTATAGCCACACATTTGGCCAAATTGGGGTTCACGGTTGGTAGATTTTGATAGTTATTAGTAGATTTTTGTCTACCAACCGCTTGGGATTCATCGGGCTCAGTCTCCCTCTTGGGTTCATCGGGAGCATGTCATCGGCCTCGCACCCTTTCGTGGTAACCCCGTCCAGAGCCCTCATAGGTGCACCTTTCCGCCTTTTCATCAACCTCATTAGAGGTCTCGAAACCAAGCGGTAGAAGGTGCTCGGGCTCTGGAGGAACCCACACATCTTAAGGTATATGTTTACTGCGCCACATAACTGCCTGTCGAGCACGAGCCCACACTTAGGGCACTTTACAATCCTGCCCCCTTGGAGCTTTATCAACTTGCCTCCGCATTGGGGGCAGATTGAGCTCGTGCCTCTAGGGTCTACAAGCCTAATCTTAGAT
>JALURH010000060.1 GCA_027017025.1 Thermofilaceae archaeon | reverse complement strand
GAGTAGCTCCCCAAAACTCTTTGAGCCGTAGAGTCTCAGGTAGGTAGCTCCACTAGTAGCGTTAAGGAGGAATATTGTCCTATTATTTAACTCAGCTAGGACGAATCCCGGCTCAACATATGCTATATTTTCTGGCCTAATATGTTGCCCCAGAGATACCTCCCATATTTTTGCCCCACTAAGACTATAGGCGGCAACTACTCCGTTACTAAACCCAATTACGATAACCCCCTGTCTACTAATATATGTAGAAGAAGTTATCCACGAGTCCGTAGGGGTGTAGGTGAAAACCGGTATATATGGGGGAGTAGCTAATAGGCTAGGTAGAATGTAGATTATTAGTGTAGCTACTAGCGCTATGGAAGTATTCTTAGCACTCACAAAATGTATAAACTAGCGGTGTTTAATTAGTCTACTGTCATATAGCCTCTGAGGAGAGAGCTAATTTAGCAAACGCTTTAGTTAAAAAACTGTTAACTATAGTTACGACATATATGGGGAAAAATGCTTTAGGATAAATCCTAATAGAGCGGTGATTAACTTATATGTGGGAGGCTTCGTGGATGGAGGAGTAGATATCTCGGGCTATTTAACTCTACTACTTTACCTCATAGGTCTCGGCATAGCTCTATCCCTAATATACTCTATTGCTGAGCTATTCTCTATAGATAGGGTGCTTAAAACCGTTAGGGGGAGAAAAAGCTTCATATTTATTGGTAAAGAGTTCCACTTCGGTAGGCTACATATCCCACCCAGAGGGAAGGGGGGCTTCGAGGTATTCTACGATGAATCAAATATCGTAAACCCAGAAACAATGCTGGCTTTCCTAATCGAAAACTATAGAGAGACAGGTAACCAAAAGTTTCTACAAGAAGCTGAGAAGATAGCTGAGATCCTAAAAGAGAAGAAGAGATTGCCCCAAGATTTTGATGTAAGGAATATAGAGGTAAATTCTTGGTCTCCACCCAGCCTGGTCTCCAGAAAGGTGTATCCAAACGAGCTTGGTAACATAGGTGCGATAATAATGTTTACAGATACGATGAGCGAGGAGGAGAGGAGGAAGAGGTGGAGAGAGCTAGCTAGCCTGTATCACCCATCTATAGTTAAAAGAGTTTCAAGGAGGCTATATAATACATTAGCGTACGTTAAGGATAAGATAACCGCTAGTCTATCTACAACAACCTCGGCTTTCATGGCTACTCTCCCAGCAGACCTCAGGAAGGCTGTTGAAGAAACCCAGAAGAAGGCTATAGGTGGTGTAGGAGCGGTATATGACCCCCTACTGGAGAATAGTATAGGTAGACTAGTAACAGTTAAGGTATCGGATATCGATGGGGAAACAAAGCTCTACCAAGGTGTCCTGAGGGAGTACTCAGACAAGTACATAGCTGTCTACGACGTAGACTATAGGTTGCAGATGGAAACCTTCTTTGACGGTGAGGATGAGGTAGGAGGCTACCCTAAACCGGTTTTCTCGCTCTTTGGGGCTGTATTAGACCTAGGTAGCCATATATCGATAAGACTTAACTCTATGGATAACGAGATACTGCTCAAAAATAAAT
>JALURH010000059.1 GCA_027017025.1 Thermofilaceae archaeon | reverse complement strand
CTATACTTGTAATAACAACAATATTATCAACAAATATAGTCCTAGCACTACCTCCAGATATAGCTACCAAAAGTGAGCCAATATGAGGAGTAAGATATTGGATTACGTTAATACTAGGATCAGGGTTAGGAGCTATATTCTCGGTATCCAGGATCTTATCTTGGCATTCATCTATCCCCTTACTTTGAGGTATTTCTCCAACTACCCTATAGACCCACTTGACATACCTATAATAATATTCTTCACAGCACTCATCTTAGCTGACTACCTAATACACAGGTTTAGGAATAAACCGGTACCCAGGGTCAGTGAAAAACTACTATTCAAGCTAATAATCCTAGTAGCAATAACATACCTTTCCCTAATACACCTAGACGCAATAACCAAACAACCACTAATACTAACGCTACCAATACTAGCCATAACCCTAACAATATACGACAAAACTAGATAAAACAGCGTGTCTAATAGCTTTCCTAATCCAACACTATACTTCATCATGACATACTTAAACAATCTTTTTTATTAGCTGTGGAGAATCAGAACGGAACCTTTACTTCCTATAACTCCTATAAACTATTTCTACTGGTTTTGACTTCTCTCAAATCTACCAATTTTACCAGGCAAATATTTATGTAGCGGGTATCATATAGGTATGGGAAATGGGTATGGGCAAAATTGTTAAACTCGATGATAGGGGGAGGATAACTTTACCCGCTGAAATAAGGAGGCTAATCAGGGCGGAGAAGTTTAGGGTTGAGGTAAAGGATGATACCATTGTTCTAGAGCCAGTTAGAGATAGGGGGGAGAATCTAGTGAAGATTTTTGAGGAAATAAAGCTTGTTGGGGCCCCCGATAGAGTCGGTATAGATGCTTCTGAGGCGAAACATATTGTAGGGGGGGCTAAGGAGTGAGGATAATAGATGCCGATATATTATCCTACGCATTATATGATTTATCACCATATAATGCTAGGTGTAAGCCAATAGTACTGAAGGCTCTTAGAGGCGAGCTAGAACTCTACGTGACTCATACAACCCTACTAGAGACATATAATGTTTTATACTGGTCGTATAGGGTTAGACCGAGAAAACAAATCTTGAGGAAGCTTTCCGTACTCCTAAGGGGGGTAACGTTAATTTCTCCATCAAGTAGGGGGTTTAATATAGCTCTCTCCGAGAACATGCCACTAGGTGACGCTATACTAGTAGCTACAGCAGTAGATAACAGGATACCAATTGTTATCTCAAATGATAAACACGTCCATAGGCTAGCTGAGAAATATAACCTTATTATCGAAAATCCTCTCACACAACAATTGTAGTTGCTGAGCCCGCTCCCCTCATTGAACACGGATTCACATAGGCTCATCCTCCTCGCTATCCTCACTGGGGTTGAAATACAGGTAGATCCATATATCCAGAAGGTATATAAACCATAGCTTCCACAACATACATAATAACACTAAGCCTAAAAATACAAAAAACATAGTTTAACACACTTCGACAAAGCAGTTTCTAGACCCTTTTTACTACTATAGGTATATTAGGCTGAGCTTAGCCTCTATC
>JALURH010000058.1 GCA_027017025.1 Thermofilaceae archaeon | reverse complement strand
AGTAACTATAATATCTATTAGCTAAAACCACTTAGTATCACTCTAGGATATCTCTAAAAAACCATTTCTTCCTAAGTATGAGGTAATTCTCACCAAAGGTTTCCCTAGCAATTTTATCGAGATAATCTGTATTCAATAGTTGTGGATTTGAAAGCCAGAAATCAAGGATGTTTTCAACAATACTCCATCTCTCGAGCAAAATATTAGCTATATATGAGTGTTCAAGAGGTGTTAACTTAACACTATATTTACCTATACTAATATTTTTAGTATTCCTCAAATATTCTTCATCAATTCTCAGAACATACCTACCTATTTCCGTATTTACCTCAAGTTCACCTATAACCTCTACTTTAACTCCATTTACCAGAAATACTCCAAGGTGGCTACAGAAAGGTCCCTTACGTGAGTACATAACTGGCTTAACAACGTAATTTCTGAGTCTTCTACAGATAATGTAGGCCTCCTGCCGTCCAGTATCAATATCTATGTCCTCCGTAGGAATATTTAATCCATATAAGATCCTCGCGGCTCCTCCACCTATACTCCAGTTATCAATACTCTCTATCCTCTGACACAGTATTTTAAGTACCTCCTCTATCTGTCTACGGCTAAGATACTTCTTCATAGGGGACATCATCTTCAGGAAAATAGTTTTTATAATGATTTATTATTTCTTCGAGGAGATAGAGAAAATAGGTTGGTGAAGTTGCCTGCATATATGGTAGCTCATTCACATATCGATGCTGCTTGGCTCTGGAGGATGGAGGAGACAATAGATATATGTAGGGAATCTTTCATCAAGGTTCTCAACCTACTAGACAAGTACAATGCGGTTAAATATGTCCAGAGTAGTGCTCTCTACTATAAATGGATGCAAAAGAGGCACCCAGACGTATTTGAGAGGATAAAGAAGGCAGTTAAAGAAGGTAGGTGGGAGCCTACCCTCCCCTGGGTGGAGTTTGACGCAAACCTCCCTATGGGTGAGTCTCTGGTAAGACAGCTATTGTATGCTAAACTATACTTCAAGGAGGTTTTTGGGAAAGAACCCAGGGTGGTGTGGCTCCCCGATACATTTGGCTACACAAATACTCTCCCAGCGTTAATAGCTGGCATAGGGGCAAAATACTTTCTAACACAGAAGCTCAGGTGGAATGATATGATATTCTTCCCATACTACTACTTCTACTGGGAAGCACCTGACGGCTCCAGGATATTAGCTCACCAGACAATTGGAAGTTATGGTGGTGACCCAGATGATGGTAGGATAGAGGAGGAACTTAGAATAGCTAAGTTAAAGCAGGGTATTGAATTAACCTACATTATCTATGGGTATGGGGACCATGGTGGAGGTATAGATGAAACTATGGCTGAGATGGCTAATAAGCTAGCGGAGAGTGGTAAAGCTTTACCAGCTTTGCCGAGCGAATTCTTCGCGGAAGTCGAGAAGCTCGAGAACCTACCTGTATGGAGAGACGAATTGTATCTTCAATACCATAGGGGCTGTCTAGTAACTCAGGCTAGATTCAAGAGGAACCATAGGATAGTGGAGAGATTAATACTTGATGCTG
>JALURH010000057.1 GCA_027017025.1 Thermofilaceae archaeon | reverse complement strand
GACTGCAAGGATTTGCGTGTCTTTCTTCCCGCCCAAGATTTTTTCTATTTCGCTTTTTGGTATCCTCTATCTCCCAGTTGGTGTTTTTATTGCTCTTATCTTTCCGCTGTATATCCATCTTTTCAGTGTGATGTGGCTTATTCCTAGGATTTTGCAGACTTCTTTTGGACGTAGTAGTTCTTCCAATTGCATCACTTTGATTTCTTTTGATATAATAAGAAATCAATTGGTATTTTAAAAAATTTTCTGTCCCAGCTAGCCTCGGAGAAAATCTTCTAAGTTTCTGTTTGAAGCTAAAGTTAGATTTTTATATTAGCTTAGATTAAAATCTAAGTGACAAAACATGAGGATAATAGAGAGAATAGGTGGGTTGCTAATAAGGCCTAAGGAAACCATGAAGATCATTGTACATGGAGGCGGAGCTCTTAGTGAAGCACTAATAGTTCTACTAATATTTAGTGTCTCGACGTGGCTTGCTATGGGTTTCAGTATTTCGAGGCTTCTAGCGTGGATTATGTCATTTATCCCCTTTAACTTAGGGCCACTAGTATACACTATAGTTACGCCGTTTCTCATAGGTGCTGTAGCGTTACTCGGTATTATTAGTGATTGTATAGACTGGCTTGCTAGAAGCGTTACAATACATATTGTAGCTAAAGCTTTAGGCGGTGGAGGAGATCTTGAACCATTGATGGTTGTAACAGGGTATAGCTGGGTGAGGAGGGTATTTCCCCTAGCTGCCTTGATTGTTACAGCTTTTGCGCCAATAGTTGGGATACTGCTATCCCTAGCTTTAGTAGTTGTTAGCTGGATATGGGCTATTTATGCGGTAACAATAGGTGTAGCCGAGCTACACGGCTTATCTACGGAGAAAGCCCTTTTAGCTACCCTTTCGTGGTCTATACTTAAGCTACTCCTCTTGTTGTCCTGGAGTATAGTATTCATACCACTTAGATTCTTTGGGTGGTAGCTTTGAAGGTAGAACAGGTTATAGGTTTCTTGGCTATAACTATACTTATACTAGCTGTAGTCCTACCAGCATTAATGCCTCCACCGAGCCTAGATTTAAAAGCCAGGAATATCATCAAGGAGATAATTAGTGGCTTAGCTAGGGGGCCATGGGGAGTTAAGAAACTTATTCTCGAGGAGAAATACAATATTAACGATTTTGAATCGGAGAGAATCGCGGTCAATGTTTTTCTTAAATCATCTTATATTGATATATCACCAGTAAGTGGTGATACTGTACTCTACGTAAAGGCTTATGGCTCATCAAGCTCGGAAGTTAAGCTAGATGTTAATCGGGAAAAGGGCTTAATCAGTATTTATGGTGGATCTGCGAGAGTACACGTATATATTAATGAGAAGTATCTAGAGGAATTTAATATTAGCTTTAGTAGCAGTAGTGTAGATATATCTCTGAATGAAGTTACGTACACGCTCAAGATAGATTCTAAGTCAAGTATGTTATTAGCTAGGATAGTATATGAGGGGGAATCTACGACGAAAATAGCTATTAGGAGTAGTTTCGGCGAAATAGATGTTTTATATCCACGTACTAAGGGTTTGAAGCTCGGGTTAGAAGTTACTAGCAGCCTAGTTAACCTTGGGGGAGAGTTCGATGAATCTATAACTCAGGGAAGCTTTACATATGGAGAAGGAATGGTATCCTTTGAGGCAGTTATTGAAAGCTCTTATGTTAAACTAAAGGTTAGTGGGAAATGACGCTGAGGATAGCTAGGAACAGGCCTATACTAGCCAGGTTAGTTATAGAAGCTCTAGGGGCAGAGTCTAGGCGAGCAATAATAGCTGAATTACTCAGGAACCCTCAAGGTTTGCCAGCGAGTGCTATAGCTAGAAGCCTCGGTTTAGCTATCTCAACTATTTTGTCGCATCTCGATAAACTTGTAGCAGCGGGCATAGTTAAGGTTGTTCCGGCGAGACGTGGGGGGAGGATCCATAAAGTATATAGGCTCCAGGACAGGGAAATAATACTTCACGTAGATCTCCCACTACTTGCCTCCATACCTAGTAATGAGGTCCTCAGTGGATACCTGAGGGCATTTATAAACAAGGTGAGGGAGAAGAGGAGTCTCCCCCCCAGTTTCGACCCCGATGATATACGGGAGCTGCTTGGAGTAGACCTAGATAGGGCATTAATGCTAGCTGACTACCTAAAGCTTAGCGAGGAGGAGATAGTCTCTACGCTAACTGAGGAGGCTAGAGAGGCTTTCGCTGGGCAACAAAAAATACGTTTCAGGGATATAGGGGATAGGCTGAGAATACATACCTATTGGGCCGTGAAGGTAGCTAGGAGGCTAGAGGAGCTAGGTGAATATGAAGTAGTATATGATTAGTTACCTATTTTTTCCTCTAACAGGGCTCTGAGGAGCCTTATTGTCTCCTCTATATCTTTTTTCCTAGCTAGGGATACCTGTGAATGGATATACCGTATAGGTACAGAGATCGCTGTAGCAGCTGCTCCAGCTAGGATAAATCTTGCAGCATCTGTTCCACTCCTAGGCGAGAGTTGTAGTTGATACCGTATACCGTTACTCTCAGCTACCTCTCTGATCTTCTCAACCAGTTTTCTTTCACCTATTATAGTAGCATCCATAACTCTAAGTGCAGGCCCCCTGCCTAGCTGAGTTACCCACTCCTCCGCCTGTACCCCCGGGACATCGTTTGCTATTGTACCTTCAATAGCGATACCATAGTCCGGCATTACTCTATGTGCTATAGCTGAAGCACCACGTGTACCAACTTCTTCCTGTACTGTAAACGCTATATAGAATGTACCTTCCCCACGTGGACTACATCTCCTCAAGGCTTCTAGGAGGACGAAACACCCTACTCTATCGTCAAAAGCTTTGCCGATAACGGAGTCCCCTAGATCGCGGAAATACCCCCTATATGTTATCGGTGTACCTGGCTCTACCCCTAGATTCTCCGCTTCTTCACGTGTTGATACACCTATATCTACGAAAAGGTCGCCTATGGTTAACTTCTTCTGGTCTCTCAGGAGGTGAGGCGGGGTAGATCCTATTACACCATAGATATCTCTTCTCCTAGCCATTACGACGACTTCACGGCCTATAGACGCTTGGATATTAACTCCGCCTAGGTTCGTAACCTTAATGAAGCCACTGTCGGTAACGTACCTAGTTATGAAACCTATTTCATCCATATGTGCTGTAACTAGGGTTACAGGTTTCCCTTCACCAATCTTGACGTATACATTACCTATATTATCTATATGATATCTATATCCGATCTCGCTAAGTTCTCTCAGGATAACTCCCCTAACTCTATCCTCAAAACCTGGGGGTCCCACTGTCTCGCTAAGCTCCTTTAATAGGTTAATGCTAAACATACTATATTTCTCAGTTGTAGCCACCATAAAAATATTTCATATCCCGTTAATTATACCCGGTAATACATGTTTGTAGTTGTTTTTTGAACCAATGTGGAGGAGAAAGCTAACTATTATATTTTAGGTCAAGATGGGGCATAGATGCTTGTAGACCGTGTTTATCTGAAAGCCATTTTCTTAAATTGTTCCGTAGATAGCCAGTACCTCTTACTAACTCCTTTCTCCACCTGTCTTACAAAGCCTTCAACCCATCTCCAGTCTTTCTCGTAGACATGGTAGGAGTCGGCTACATGTAGGTAGTAGCCAACGCTAAGCCCTAGTTTCTCGGCTATGGAGCGTTGGAGCTCCGTAAAAGCATACATATTCATGAAAGCAGCCTTAAATGCATCATTACTCCTAATGTGGACGTGGAGTACAAGTTTGCCATTAACTACTCTAAACCACATTCTCTGGAGGCATGGTGGAGAATCAACCATTGGGTCGATCCACGGTTTCCACGTGATAGCTTGCGCCCTCCTACTATACGGTGTTTTCCTCAGCTTATCCAAGACTACCCCAATCTGGTTTACTGGATCTCCTCCCGGGAAGCTATAGGCGAAGAGCCTCTCATGGTACGTGTAATGCCAGTCTTTACCTATTCTCCAGTCATTTACCCCCTCAAGTACCTCATCGACGTAATCGAATAGCCCCCTTAAATTACCTGAAACTATGCCCTTCAGATGTACTCTAGGCTCGCTCAGAGGCTTCTCTACATATATGGTTATCGGCGAATCCCTAGATTTCTCCCCATACTCCGTGTCTATAATATACCCATTCCTCCACAACTCCACGATGCTTCTCTCCCAGGCCTCTGGGAGGCTATTTGCTACAATACGGATAGGTTTCACGAAACCACCACATAATCTACTATTGTATCCTAGATTTGAAGCAAATTCTTAACATAACTGTTTTTAATTAAATAACCCGAAAGTACTAGTTGAGGGGAACATATGGTAAGCCATGGACATGGCTTTGCGTTGAGCCACGAAGAGCTAGCTAGGAGGGATACTGTAGTACTCCTCGGGAGCCCCAACGTGGGGAAGAGTATGTTATTCTACAGGCTTACTGGCAAATATGCTTGGGTATCCAACTATCCTGGGACGACGGTTGAGGTAAGTATTGGTAAACTAAGGGTTAGAGACAGGGAGGTAACAGTTATCGATACCCCTGGTTTATACTCTCTCTCGCCTCTTACAGAGGATGAAAGAGTAGCTAGGAGAGTACTATTCGATATTAACCCAAGGGTTGTGGTACACGTAGTTGATGCTAAGAATATGGAGAGAATGCTTGGGTTAACCCTCATGCTTATAGAGGCTGGCCTAAATGTAGTCCTAGTAGTTAACGCAGTCGATGAGGCACGTAAAATAGGTTTAAACATAGATTTCAGAGAGCTGGAGAGGAGGCTAAATATACCTGTTGTTCCAACGGTTGCAACTACGGGCGAGGGTGTAGATAAGCTTAGGGAGGCTATACTAGAGTCGCTAACTAGAGGCCCAAGTGGGGGGAGAATATTTGTTTTCAAAGGCAAAGTTGGGGAGTATGTTAGCAGGGTTGAATCAATGCTAGAGGCAGAGTACCCGTTTTCGAGGAGAGCTATAGCTATCCTAGCGCTTCTTGGCGACGAAGAAGTTCTGCAGATGATTAGGGATAGGGAGCCTAGTGGAGTCGGCAAGGTGGATAAGATAAAGAGACTTGGCGTTAGTAGTATAGAGTTTAACTATATTTTCGAGGTAGAAGCCAGGAGGACTGTTGAAAGTATCCTATCTAGCACAGTAAGCTATGTACCTAGGAGAGCCAGAGTTTTCTCCGAGAAACTGAGCGAGTTGATGGTGGAACCATTCACTGGTGTACCTATACTGTTCCTCTCACTCTTTCTCCTATACCTCTTCGTAGGTGTACTTGGTGCACAAATAGTAGTTGATTTCTTGGAGACAGATCTCTTCGATGGGGTAATAAATCCTGCGGTAAACTCTTTCTTGGAGAAGTATTCGCCCCACCCATGGGTATATGAGCTTCTCGGCGGAGAGTATGGCATTA
>JALURH010000056.1 GCA_027017025.1 Thermofilaceae archaeon | reverse complement strand
TTCCTGCTTCGACCAGTAGATCTATCATTTCAGCATCTTCCCTAGAGAGTCTAATAGATGATATAACAACAGTTGGCCCCTCCCCTCTAGCAATTACAAGTTCACCAGCCCCTACTTTCACCATATATTTCCTAGCCTTCTTCATCTCCTTCACTAGATTTCTTACATAATACTCTAAGTCGATTAAAGAATCCTTTGTTTCCTCGAAACTATCCTCTAGGTACTCAATTAAACCATCTATGCGGTCTCCAAGCTCCCTATATTGTTCTCTAAGTTCTCTCCTCTCTTCAGCTGGTAGCTTAGATATAGCCATCTTGACTGAAAGTAACTCATTCTTCAACGTCGACTTGGCTCTTATGATCTCCTTCTTAATGGTCATTAGTAGACCGGTTTTTAGATTCCTTATTTCCTCCAGGGCTTCACGAATCTTCTCAGGCTCTTCTGCAGAAACATTATATATCTCCTCTATTTTCTTCCTAGCCTCCTCTAGGAGGCTCTCTATTTTAGCTTGCTCTTCATTCATTCGCCGCTTAAGATTATTGATTTGTTCAATTGCTTTCATCGTTACTCTATTACATAGTTACAATATTTAAATATTACTTTGTTACATCAATACAATGGGCAGAAAATATTATTGGATCTTTCAGGCTACAAATATGGTGTAACTCGGTGCCAAGGGGTATTTGGTCCGAGCTTCTAGCTGAGTTGCTTCTAGAGGAGAAAGGCTTTAAGGTGATAGAGCATCGTCATAAGGTAAAGGTGGGGAGGGAGGGGGTTGCGGAGATAGATCTAATTGCTGAGAAGGATGGTGTAAGGTATGCTGTAGAAGTAAAATCTGGTAAGATCTCACATACTGATATAAGACAGGTATTTACTAATGCTAAACTTATAGGTGCAAAACCGCTAATAATTGCCCGGAGCTTCGTTGACTCCAGTAGTGCTAGGCTAGCGGAGGAACTAGGTGTGGAGACACTATTTTTCCCGGATTACCTAGTTTTTCTGGGACCAGAGGATTTGAGAGGAGTACTTGAGGAAATACTCGCTAATACATTGCTAGACTTACTTAGTGTAAAACCGTGGCTAGTGGGAGATAAAGACATTGAGGTGCTTAAGGCATTAGCGTACAGTAATAGTATGGCTGAAGCGTCCAGGAAGCTAGGGATTTCAGTAAAAACTCTAGGAAGAATCCTAAAGGATTTGAGGGAGAGAGGGGTATTAACTGCGTCTAGAGGATTTAATAGGATACGTCTACAAGCCTTAATTATATTACTTACCAGAGCTAAACTAGGGAATACTTAATTGCCTAGGTAGAATTTAGTAGTTAGCGAGGAGGTATGAACTAGTTCTCCCATGGAACCTCGATACTAGAAAACTCCTCTATCTTAATACTTTTAACTAGCTCGGAGACATAATCTGGTAAAAGACTTAGGTACGACCTATATCTTTTATCTCCCAGTACTATGACTGCCTGATCCTCTGGGCTTCTCAATGCTCTACCTAGTGCTTGTGCGGCTCTCCTCAAGGCGGGGTATATATATGCATAGAACCTACCTTTTTCCTCGCCATATAGAGCTCTATAGTACTCAACATATAGCCTAGTTTTCACCGTTGGTTTCTCGAAGGGTATACCCACGAGGAAGACGGCCTTCAACTCCTCTCCCGGGAAATCCGCTCCTTCAGCGAACCTACCACCCATGGGGGCTACTAACAAACCCCTACCCTCCCTAGCGAGTTTCTTAAACTCATCTAGGATTTTCCTGGATTCTATACCGGACATAGCTTTTCTCTCCTCTAGGATTTCGAACCCGAGTTCTCTAGCTACTTTCCCTAGCCCTTCCTCCATAAGCCTACTCTGTATCCTATAGCTAGCTGTAAATATGGCTGTATTAGCTTTCACCCTAGAGAGGAATCCAGCTATAGCGTGAATATAACCTCTAGCCATCTCCTTACTCAGTTCTTCTCCACGTGTAGTTAACTCCTCTGTAAGATATACCCTAGCATTTCTCTCATCATATGGGCTTGGGATCCTCAGCGGTATATAGTTTGTTAAACCTATTGTCTCGGCGAATGCTTCAATAGGCTCTAGAGTCCCCGAACTGAAGATACATCTTTTAAATACTCTCCACCTCTGCGAGAGTATCTCCGCGGACCTCATATCCCAAATATTTAACCTAAGTATGTTGTTTACACGTTCTGCAATAAACGCAATACCTCTAGTACCCTCGAGCTCAAGAGCACGCTTAAAGAAACTAGCTAGGTGGAAGAGGCTGGATCTCGGGCGTTGTCCAGTACTCATCCTCTCCCTCCTTACGAGTTCTCCAAGTTTCAATGCTTCCTCCAAGAACCTTGAGGGCGAGTCTGGTAGGAGGATACTGGGATTAAATTCCCGGTTCTCCTCCTCTCTAAGATGACCGAATTCCTCCTCTATTTTATCTCTGATATACTTCAGTGACTCCACTATCCATTTCTCACCCCATGTCGCTGCTTCCTCAATGGCTCTATTAATTGTTCCCTCAGTTATAGCGTCGCTTTCAAGGTTAAGGCTCTGGAGGTTATGTGCCTCATCAACTACTAGTATGGATTCACTGTAGGGAAAGTATCGTCTAATACTCCACTCAAGGTACTGGTTAACTACATAGTTATAGCTTAGGGAAACTATGTTAGCATACTTCAGCAGCTCCCTCTGTACAAAATATGGACATATCTGCATATTTTCAGCGAGTTCAAATACTTCGGTATACGTTGCGGCATTTCTCTCCATAAATGGTGTAGGATCAAAAAACTCCTTAAAGGATCTATAGAATGGACATTTCCTTCTCTCTCTACTACAGATATAGGATACCTCGGTATAGTCAAGTTCTTCACTGAATTTCTTAGCTAGTAGGCACATATCCTTCTTCCCCCTATAGGATAGACCAAAAATATCTATACCCATCTTCTTTACGAAAACCCTCAGTTCCTCTATTGGGCGATCTGTCTCACTACCTGTGCGGACAGCCCAAACAACTCTGTAGCCTTTATCAATATATGGTAGGAGAGCAGCAATAATTACGGGTGTTTTACCGAAGCCGGTAGGAGCCTGGAGAACTATATGCCACTTCCTTATATAGTCTCTTATCTTCCTAACTGTCTCCAGCTGCCTAGGTCTAGGCTTGTATGGGAAACGGAGCTTCAATAAGACACCTAAACCTACCTATATCCTGAGGTTAAATATTACTATCTTATACTCTACTCTTATTTCATTAATGCTGCTCTCTCCCAGAGGAAATCAAAGTACTCTATAACAGCCCCAATTATCTCGGGGTCTGAAATAAGCACTCCATAGACACGTGGTTCAGTTCTTTCAAGCATTTTGCCAAAACATAGAACCATTTTACTTTTATCAGAAATCACCATATCTAAGGGCAGTAGCATTGTAAGGCTCTTCACCTCTCCAATAGAGGAGACGTAGAGCCCCTCCCTAGCGAGAATAAGGGGACGTAGAACACGTTCCCGCTTAACTCCCTCTAGGAACCTAGCCATAGCTGGGGTAGTAACTAAAACACGTATCTCCTCTTTAGCTCCTATCAACAATTCCTGAAGTATTCGTGTTAAAGCTTCTCTCCTACGGATAACTAATATTTCTGCTGGAGGAACCAGGCCTAACCTACTTCTCTCCACCTCCTCAAGGAGATTCTTAGCCTTTTCTACACGTTCTTCATAAAATCTTTTCTTCTCCTCCAAAATCTCAGCAGGTTTACGTGGAGCATAAATAAGTGGTTTCCTTGAAATAGTTACAACCCACCCTTTCTCCCCAAGTCTCCTCAAAACTTCATAGACTTTTGTCCTCGGTACACCCGATTCTTCACTAATCTTCCTCGGGGTTAGCTCCCCCCTAGACAGGAGAGTCATATATACTAAAGCCTCGTACTCGGAGAGCCCTAGTTCCCTAAGTTCCCGCAAAATCTCCTCTGTATTAACTTGTGACGCCAAATATAACACCATTAACTGTTTACCGTTACAGAAGGTATAAATTTTATGATAGTTATGATATAGCAGAGGGTATGATTAGCAATAGCTTAGCTATCGAGGCCGTAAACCTTACAAAAATATTTGGGAGCTTCAAGGCAGTTAACCGTATAAATCTTAGGGTTGAGGAAGGTGTAATATTCGGCCTCCTGGGACCAAACGGTGCTGGGAAGACCACTACGATTAGGATGGTACTTGGCTTACTGAGGCCTACAGCAGGCTGGGTTAAGGTATTTGGGATAGATGTTGAAAAAAATAGGAAGAAAGTTTTACAGGTTACGGGTTACATGCCTCAATACTTTAGCCTATATGAGGATCTAACAGTTGAAGAAAACCTTAGACTCTATGCTTCTCTCTACGGTCTCAGAGGGGAAGCCTTGAAGGAGAGGATTAATGAGCTTCTCGACGAGTTTCAGCTCAGGGAATTTAGGGGGAGACTTGCTGGAAAACTTAGTGGAGGGATGAAACAGAGACTTGCATTGTCCGTAGCTTTAGTTCACAAACCTCGTTTACTTGTTGTAGATGAACCTACGGCTGGTGTAGACCCTAATGTGAGGAGATACTTCTGGGAGTACTTTAAGAGGCTGAAGGAGGAGGGGGTAACCATACTGCTAACTACACACTACATGGATGAAGCTGAGAACTGTGATAAACTAGCTCTAATGAGTAGGGGGCGTATAATTGCTGAGGGATCCCCCCAAGAGGTTAAGCGCCTAGCATTTGGGGGAGATTTTATAGAAGTTCTACTGGAGAGTAAAAACTCCCTGAATCTTGGCGAGCTTGAGGGTGTAATAGGGGTAGCGGAGGAGGAGAGGAGAGATGGCTTAGTAAAGCTTAGGTTACTGGTGGATGATGCATCGGAGCGTCTAGCATCTATCTTAAGGTTTTTTGAATCTAAGGGCACCAAGGTCCATAGAGCATATCAGGTTCACGTAAGCCTAGAGGATGCCTTCATCGCATTAACTACTAGGGGGTGAGGTAGTTGCCCCTAGGGGCATTAGTTATTAAAGATATTAAGCAGCTTCTCCGTGACCCTAAAACCTTGGTTATGGTTCTCCTAATGCCAGCACTCGTTATGGCCATGTTTGTAGCAGGGTACGGGGGGAAGGGGGGCGAAGTTCCAATAGCTGTAGTAAACCTAGATGGAGGGACCGTAGCTTGGGAGCTAATAGATTCTCTCAGGTTTAGCGGCGACTTCAGTATAACCTATTTTGCTTTTACGCCAGAGGAGGGTGAGCTACTGGTTAAGAGAGGACGTGTTTATGCAACCCTTATTATACCTAAAGGATTCACGGAAAGTGTTCTAACAGGTAAACCAACGTATGTAGAGTTAATACTTGACTCGAGCTACGCTGCAATATCTGAGCTCGTGTGGGAAGCTGTAATAGCTGCAGTACAATCATTCCAGATAAAGGCTTCAGAGAACTACGGCATCTTCGTAGTTGATGT